>JAEZYO010001037.1 GCA_023419055.1 Pseudomonadota bacterium
GTGCCAGCTCGCTTGAAGTCCTTTCGGTTCAAGCCCGAAGATCTCGAGCTGCTGCGGCACTTGACCGAAGCGCTCGAGATTTCGGAGACGGACGTCCTGCGGCGCGGGCTCCGAGCGCTGGTAGCCGACCTCGAGCGCTGAGCGACGCTCCTGCTACTGCGGAAGATCGAGCCGAAATCGCGCCCCCCGTGCGTGCCCCAGGAGATCTGGAGTAAAACGGGCTCTCCCATGCCCGAGTTCATCTTCACCATGCAGAACGTCACGCGTGTCCACCCGCCGGACAAGCGCGTGCTGGAAGACATCACCCTCGCCTTCTATCCAGGCGCGAAGATCGGGGTGATCGGTACGAACGGTTCGGGCAAGAGCTCACTGCTCCGCATCATGGCGGGCGTGGACAAGGAGTTCATCGGCGAGGCGAAGCCCCACCCCGGGACTCGCATCGGCTACTTCGCGCAGGAGCCCGATCTCGGCAGCGCGAAGACGGTGCGCGAGGCCGTGGACGAAGGCGTGGCCGAGACGCGCGCGCTGCTCCAGGAGTTCGAGGACCTGAGCATGAAGCTCGGCGAGCCGATGAGCGACGACGAGATGACGGCGTTGCTCGAGAAGCAAGCGAAGCTCCAGGACAAGATCGACGCTATCGACGCCTGGAACCTCGACTCGCGCGTCGAAATCGCGATGGAGGCGCTGCGCACGCCCCCGCCCGACGCGGAGATCAAGAACCTCTCCGGCGGCGAGAAGCGGCGCGTCGCCCTGTGCCGCATCCTGCTCTCGAACCCGGACATGCTCCTGCTCGACGAGCCGACGAACCACCTCGACGCCGAGAGCGTCGCGTGGCTCGAGCGCTTCCTCCACGAGTACCCGGGCACGGTGGTGGCGATCACGCACGATCGCTACTTCCTCGACAACGCGGCGGAGTGGATCCTCGAGCTCGACCGCGGCCGCGGCTATCCCTTCAAGGGCAACTACTCGTCGTGGCTCGATCAGAAGTCGGCGCGGCTCGCCATCGAGGAGAAGCAGGAGAGCGCGAAGCAGCGCAAGCTGAAGCAGGAGCTCGAGTGGGTGCGCGCGAGCCCGCGCGCTCGCCAGGCGAAGAGCAAGGCGCGCCTCGCTGCGTACGAGGACCTGGTCGCGAAAGCCAACAAGGGCGCGGCCGATCCGGCGGAGATCAGCATTCCCCCGGGCCCTCGCCTGGGTGACACCGTGATCGAGGCTCAGGATTTGAAGAAGGGCTTCGGGGATCGCCTGCTCATCGACGGGCTCTCGTTCCGTCTCCCGAGGAGCGGCATCGTCGGCGTGATCGGCCCGAACGGCGCGGGCAAGACGACGCTGTTTCGCATGCTCGTGGGCGAGGACAAGCCCGACGGCGGCTCGCTCAAGGTGGGCGAGACCGTGAAGATCGCTTACGTCGATCAGTCTCGCTCCGCCCTCGGGGGTGACAAGAACGTCTGGCAAGAGATCTCGGGCGGAGAAGAGAAGATCTTGCTCGGCAAGCGCGAGATCTCGTCCCGCGCCTATTGCTCGTGGTTCGGATTCAAGGGCAGCGACCAGCAGAAGAAGGTGCAAAGCCTCTCGGGCGGCGAGCGAAACCGCGTGCACCTGGCAAAGCTCTTGAAAGAGGGCGGAAACCTGCTCTTGCTCGACGAGCCCACGAACGATCTCGACGTCGAGACCCTCCGCGCTCTCGAGGAAGCGATGCTCGACTTCCCGGGTTGCGCCGTCATCATCACCCACGATCGCTGGTTCTTGGATCGCATCGCGACGCACATCCTCGCCTTCGAGGGTGAGAGCCACGTCGAGTGGTTCGAGGGAAATTACCGCCTCTACGAAGAGGACCGCCACCGCCGCCTCGGGACCGACGCCGATCAGCCTCGTCGCATCAAATACAAGAAGCTGAAGGCCTGAGCTCCATCGAGCCCGGGCCATAGTGGATTGTTCGACTTACCGAGCCGCACCGGGTCGAAAGGTGCGACAGACGCGACGCTGAGCCAATCTCACCAGGTTGGAGCGCGCGACTGACCTTGACCCGGGCGGGCGTCCCGCTTACTCGTTTTCGAATTCCCATCGAGTCGACCCTTCTCCTGAAACGCGCAGCCGTGGTGCTGCTCCTCGTCGGCGCTTCCTTCGCCTGTGAAGAGCGCTTCACCGGCGCCGAACAGGCTGGCGGCGGGACGAGCGCCGGTGGGTCCAGCGCTGGAACCGGGAGTGGCACGGGCGGCTCGTCGACGACCGGTGGCGCGAGCGGTGTGGGAGGAAGCGGCGGCTCCCCGGTGGGAGGCGCTTCGAGCGGCGGCACCGAAACCGGCGGCACGACGAGCGGCGGTGCTTCGGGTGGATGGGGGGCCGACGGCGGCGAAGGCGGCGAGCCCGGCGAGGTCGCTCCCCCCGTGCCCACGGAGGGCCTGTTGCTCTGGCTAAGGGCCGATCGCGGGGTGAAGCAGGTCGAAGGCAGGGTCGTAGAGTGGGAGGACGGCTCGAGCTCGGGCAATGACGCCCTGCAGACCGCGGACAACGCGCAGCCCGCGTTCGTGACCGAAGCTTTCGGCGGCCGCCCGGCGGTGGCGTTCGGGGAAAACCAATTCATGCGGCTGCCCGCCGGGTTTTCGGACTTCTCGAAAGGGCTCAGCGCTTTCGCCGTCGGCTCCTTCGAAGAGATGACGACCTGCACCGCGGTGTTCCACCTCGGGAACGGGCCCGAGGTCGACGACATCGAGCTCGGTCAGTGGATGGGTGACTACCTGTACGAGGTCGGCGAGCAGTACCCGGTGTCCGACCTGTTCGCCTTCGACACCCCGGCGCTCATGGCGCTGGTGCATCGGCCCACCACCAGCGTCGAAATGCGCTGGAATCAAGATCTCGCGGCGAACCCGACGGTCCCGCTCCCCGCCGCCGTGGAGCGCGCCGACAACGTGTTGGGCAAGAGCCTGTACCCGGACTGCTCCTCGATGAACGGGAAGCTCGCCGAGCTCATCCTCTACGATCGCGCCGTCAGCGACCAGGAGCTCGTCGCTATCGAGGACTACCTGCAGCAGCGCTACGCCTGCTGCGACTGAGGGGCGGCGCGCTCACTCGAGCGGCGTCCCGCCCCAGCTTCGCGGATCGACGTCCGCGATCGTCTGCGAGAACGTCCAGCGGTGGCCGCCAGGATCTTCGGCCGTGTACTGGCGCTCGCCGTAGGGATAGTCGGTCGGCGGGTGAACGATCCACGCGCCCTTGAGCTTCGCCCGCTCGTAGTGGCTCTCGACGTCGTCGACTCGCAGCAAGAGCGAGTGACGGCGATCGGGCTCGGGATTGGGGGTGAAGTTCGCCGTGCGGCTGGGCGGCGGGCGTTGAGGCTTCTCCACGACGACGACCGCGCCCGCGCCGTAGCAGAGCTGAGAGCGATGGTTCGCGATGCGCAGGCGCTCCCGAAAGCCGAACGCCTCGCACAGGAAAGTCGCGGCTTCCTGCACGTTCGCGTAGGCAAGCTCGGGGATGATCGTGCAAGGGGGCATGGATCGGTTGCTCTGCATGGTCGCGTCTCGGTGCGCAGAGCCTATCACCGCTCGGAAGCGCGAGCCCAGGCCCTGCACTACGCGGCGCCGCGCGCCGTCGCGACCGCGCGCAGGAGGTCGGCGCGGGTGTACGGCTTCGGCAGGACGACGGTGTTGCCGTGCTCGGCCTCGGACGAGAGGTCGCGGTAGCCGCTCGTCCTCACGAGCGGCAGATCGGGTCTGAGCGCTCTGGCGCTCCTCGCGACCTCGTCGCCTCGCATGCCAGGCATGCTGTAGTCGACGACCATCGCGACGAACCGCGCCGGTTCCGCCGCGAGAAACTCGAGCGCTTCGCGGCCGTCTTCGGCGAGCACGACTTCGTAGCCGGCTCGCTCGAGGATGCGCCTCCCGACTTGTCGGACGATGGCTTCGTCGTCGACGAACAGCACTGTTCCACCTCGAGGCAGCTCGCGCTTGAGCGCCTCGCTTTTTGCTTCGGGGGACGGACCGCTGAAGAGGGGTAGCAGCACCTGGAAGCAGGACCCCTTGCCCGGCTCGGACTCGATGGCGAGCGCGCCGCCGTGCTGTCCGACGATGCCGAGCGTGGCCGAAAGGCCGAGGCCCCTGCCGAGCCCCTTCGTGCTGAAGAACGGCTCGAAGATGCGCTCGATCACGCTCTGGCTCATGCCCTCGCCGTCGTCCTCGACTCGCACCCGGGCGTAGCGTCCCGGGCGCGGGGCAGCCGGAACGAATCGAGGCGCCGTGCCCGCCGTGAAAGGAAGGTCCACGACGTCGACCTCGACCGAGACGGTTCCTCCACGAAGACCAATCGCTTGCGCGCCGTTCGTGATGAGGTTCACCACCACTTGAGAAACCTGACCGGGATCCCCGAGGACCGGAGCTCTCCCTTCGGGTACCCCGAGCCGCAGGCTGACCCCCTTCTCGACCAGCGGAGCCAACATGCGGACCGCGTCCGAAGCGACGGAGGTAAGCTCGGTAGGCTCGGTTTGCTGGGGCGCCTGACCGATGTAGGCGAGCAGCGACGCGTTCAACGTCGCGGCGCGCTCGGACGCGATACGGATGTCGTTCACGACCTCGAGCAGGGGGCTTCCGCCGCCGACCATCGATTCGGCGAGCGTCGCGTTGGCGAGCACGCCCGTGATGATGTTGTTGAAGTCGTGAGCGATGCCGCCGGCGAGGGTCCCGAGGCTCTCGAGGCGCTGCGCTTGCCGCATCTGGTGCTCGAGGCGTCGCGAGGGCGTGATGTCCCGGGCGATAGCCATGAAGGAAAAGGTGCTTCCGGGATCGGGACGCTCGAGCGCGCTCGCGTTCACGGAGAGCCAGAGCGGGTCGCGTTCGTC
The DNA here is from genome assembly GCA_023419055.1 of Pseudomonadota bacterium. The sequence continues at coordinate 4,832 of JAEZYO010001037.1, forward strand.
GCTCGAAGCGAGGCGAGCTTCGAAGCTTTCACGCTTACTTCCGGCGCGTAGCCGGTCGAGCGCCTGGAGCGCGAAAGCTCGGTCTTCGGGAGCGAGCAGCGACGCGAGGTCGCGCTTCGCGATCTCCACCGGCGAGAGCCGCGCGATCTCTTGGAAGCGACGGTTCGAGTAGACGATGCGCCCGTCTCGCGAGAGCTTCAAGATGCCGTCGTCGGCGTTCTCGACCAGGTGACGGAAATCCGCGTCGTGATCCACCGGCGCGTCCACGGCCGCGTCGGGCCGTGAGATCAAAAGCAGGGCGGCGGCGCCGCGGAAATCGATCTTGTGCACCACCGAGACGATCGCGTGCACTCGTCCCCAAGCGTCGATGAAGCGATTGGCGATCGGAGGCGATTCGGTGGCGTCCGAGCTCGTGAAGCGAGCGAGCTCGCCGAGCACGTGCTCGAGGTCGCTCGGGTGGATGAAGGGGTTGTCCTGGTTTTTGAAACGAAAGTCTTCGGCGGTAAACCCGGTCACTCGCCGGAAGGCCGCGTTCGTCCAGAGCATCTCGCCGTCTTCTCGCCAGACGAAGACCAGCTCGTCGAGCGAGTCGGCGAGGGCAAGAAACGCGTCTGCCTTCGGGGTCGGACCGGGCACGGCACCCCATCTTAGCCGACCGGCGAGGAGCGCTCCATCGCGCTGGCAGCGCGGCGTAAGGCGGCGCTCATCCAGGCGTTTTCGCGACTACCCTGGAAAAGCGCGGCAGATCCAGCAACCCGGCGAGCACGCCGAGCCAGAGCGGGAGGAGCAGCGCGGCGAGGCGCTCGGACGATTGAACGCCTGCGACGGTGAGGAGCAGCGCGAGGAGCGCTCCGGCGACGAGCGCGATCGAGAGCCAGCGCGTCACGCGCTCGGCGCGGGCGTGTCGTCGAATCAAGAG
>JAEZYO010000029.1 GCA_023419055.1 Pseudomonadota bacterium
CGCTCGCGCTCTCGGCGGAAGGAACGGGTGGCGCTGGTGCCGTCTCGGAAGCTCCCTTTTCGGGCGCTGCGGGCGGCGTGTTGGACGCCGCTTCGGCTTCGAGCGGTTTAGACGCGGGCTTGTCCGCGGCGGGCTCGGCCATTCAGGTTGCCTCCCTCGTACTCCGCTTCTTTACCGGTGTCAGCAGGAGGCCCGAGACCGGCCGCTAGGCTTACAGCTCAGCGGTAAGGCAGCATGGCTTAGTCCGCGATCCAAAACACCGTGTAAGCGTCACCACCCTCGTCGGGCTCCGCCGGTCGCGAATTTTCGACGTACCGCGACGCTCGGAGGTGTTCGCGGACCGCGCTCTTCAGGGTACCCGTGCCGTGGCCATGGAGAATGAAGCCGACTGCGTGGCCTTCTCCCAGCATCTGATCGAGGAACGCGTCGACGCGCGTGAGTGCGTCTTCCAGCCGCTCACCCCGGAGATCGAGCGTGTTGTCCCGGGTCCTCACCGCGGCGGCCGCGCTCGTCACGAGGCGGGACTTCTGACGCGCGGCTTCCGCGCTGGCGGCTTTGGGGCGCGACTGGATCGAGTCGATCTCGTCCAGAGGGAGGGTGAGCTTCATGCTCCCTGCGCGAAGGCGCACCTGACCGCGCTCGGGCGCGGACTCGACCACGGCGAGCGCGCCGCCGTTCTTGAGTCGCACCGACACTCCCGGAACCAACGAGTCGCCGAGCGAGGGGAGCGGGGCCGCGCCGCGCGCGCTCGAGCGCCGGGCCAGGGTCCCGCCAATCGCCACGTGAGCCGCCGCGCGGTTGATGCTGCGCTCGAGCTCGCGGAGCTCGTTCGCGTCGTTCGTTTCCTTGAGCCTGCGCCGCGCGTCACGCACGTCCTCCCGAGCGCGCTGAACGAGCGCGACGAGCTCGCGAGACTCGCGGGCGAGCTCGCTCTCGGACGCACGCTCTTCGGAGGCTCGCTCGGCCTCGAGCTCTTCTCGGAGCGCCTGCTGCAGCGCGAGCTCTGTCCGCAGGTTCGCTCGCTCCCTTTCGAGATCGGCGCGCTCCTGCTCGAGCTTCCGCACGACCTCTTCTCGCGAGACGGCGTGAGCCGGCAAGAGCTCCTTCGCCCGCACGACCACGCGCTCCGAGAGCCCGAAGCGCCGCGCCACCGCGAGCGCGCTCGAGGGCCCGGGTACCCCGAGCAAGAGCTTGAACGTCGGCGCCATCGCCTCGAAGTCGAAGCCCACCGAGGCGTTATCGAAGGCCCGCTCGCCTTCGGTCGCCATCTCTTTCAAGCGCTCGTAGTGAGTCGTCACGACGACCGCCGCGCCTCGCTCCGTCAGCGCTTCCAAGATCGAGCCCGCGAGTGCAGCGCCTTCTTCGGGATCCGTGCCCGCAGCGAGCTCGTCGAGCAGGACGAGCGAGCCCGGTCCGGAGCGAGCCAGGATTTCCGCGATGGTGACGAGGTGCGCGCTGAACGTCGAGAGGTTCCGCGACAGCGACTGTTCGTCCCCCACGTCGGCGAGCACGGAGCCGAACCAGCCGATTTTGGAGGCGGGATCGGCGGGTACGGGCAAGCCCGCGCGCGCCATCCACGCCGCGAGCCCGAGGCACTTGAGCGCGACGGTCTTGCCTCCCGCGTTCGGCCCCGAGACCACGAGCGCGCGCCCGCCGCGCACCTTGATGTCGTTCGCGACCACCTTTTGCCCCGCCGCGAGCAACAGCGGGTGCCGCATCGAAATCAGCTCGAGCACCGGATCCGGCTCCGGCTCGAAGGGGTACGCGTGCGCGCGCGCGGCGAAGCTCGCGAGAGCCTGCAAAATGTCCGCCTCGATGCAGGCCTCGAACGCGACGCCGACGGCGTCGGCGCGAGTCGCGAGCTCCCGCGTGAGCTCCTCCAGCACCTTCGCCACCTCGCGTTCGACGGCGGCCTCACGGATCTTGAGCTGGTTACCGTACTGGGTCACCTCGCGCGGCTCGACGAACAGCGTGCTGCCCGAGCCGCTCGCCCCGAGCACCACGCCCTCGACTCGCTGATGCGCGTCGGCGCGGAGCGGGAGCACGTAGCGTCCCTCGCGCTCCGTCACGTACTGCCCCTGGAGGAGCGGAGCGAGCCGGCGCATGCTCTCTTCGAGCCGGCGCTTCAGCTCTTCGCGCGAAAGGCGCGCCTTCTCGCGCGCGTCACGCAGCGCGGGCGAGGCGTGGTCGGAGACGCTACCGTCCGAGTCGATGGCCATCGACAACCGCTCGAGCAGGCGATCGAGCAAGGGCTCGCTCTCGAGAGCCTGCGCGAGCTCGGGGTGAGATTCGCGCCGGTTCGCCGCGAAGGCGCGCAGCGACTTCGCGAGCTCGAGCACGCGCATCACGTCGCGGAGCTCGCTGCCCGAAAGCAGGCTGCCGACCCTGGCGCGCTCGAGCGCGTCACCGAGCGCCGGGAACGCGCGCATTTCGAAGAGGTCCGACGTCTCGTCGAGCGCGATGGCTTGCGCGAGCGTCCGGCTCCAGAGCCGCGCCTGATCGAGATCCTCCGCCGGGCGGCGTTCGACCAGCCGGGCCGCGCCGGATTCACTCGCGCAGTGCTCCGCCAGGTGGGAGAGCAACCGCTCCCCCTCGAGCACCCTTTCGG
>JAEZYO010000042.1 GCA_023419055.1 Pseudomonadota bacterium
GTGGAGGTTCCGCCGCCGGCGCTGTTGGAAGCGCGGGGAGCTCGACAGGGGGAAGTACGACGGGTGGGGGCGGCAAAGCTGGTAACGCCGGTTCGTCCGGAGGAGGCTCGCTCACTTGTGCCGAGCCCGTTCCGCCTCGCGATGACGTTTGCGAGTGCCCTCCGTGTCCGGAGTGGAAAGCCATTGCGCTGCCACCTTCGCCGGCGCCCGACGAACTGTTCGTCGCGAGGAACGGTAGGGTATTCGTTCACACGAACGAGCTCTTTTTTAGCGACACCTTGGACGGGAAGTGGACCCCGACGGGCGCGGACGCCGTTGTTCTGCACGAAGGCAGCGACGGCGCGCTCCTCGCGGATCTCGAAGGGGGCCTCGCGCTTTCGGAGGACGGAGGCATGACGTGGACGTCCCTCGGCACCCCAGCGGATTCGCGGGGCGGCGCGTGGGTCACGCCGCAGGGCATCTACTCGGGCTCCCAGACGCTGCGCCGCACCACGGACCATGGCGCCACGTGGACCACGATGGGCACGAGTCAGGGCGGGTTCAGCGCGCTTCCCGACGGAACGCTGTTCGGGCTGACGCTGTACTATCACCCCGGTCAAGATCGCTGGATCGACCTGCGGCCCGAGCGAGAAGACATCGACGACTTCTTCGCCGTGAACTTCGCGACCGACTCGGGGGCGATCCTGCGCGCCAGCGATGCTGGAGTCATCGTCACTCGTGACTACGGGGCCACCTGGGAAACCGTTTGGGATCAGGAGCCCGACGAGTTCGCTGCCAACGCGAGCTCGTTCGTCGCCGCGCGCCTCGAAGGGACGGGAATTCACGTGCCTCGCGACGGGGGCTGGGCACATATCGGACCGGCGAAGACCGGCGTTTCGCGCGATCATGGTGTCCTTCCGGACGGTCGCGTGGTCGCGCTCGGCGTCTACACGGGGCAGTTCGAGCCCATCGTGACCGGAACCACGGCGCTCGTCGTGACGGCCGCGCCCGTGGAAATGACGCCGATCGAGGGACCGAACTTCCCGGCGGCGTGCAGCGACGGAATGCTCTCGGGCGGTGAAGAGCACATCGACTGCGGCGGGGAATGCGCGCCCTGCAAGAATTGGCACGTTTTGCCGCAGGCACCGATCTCGAACTATCTCCACTACACGCTACTTGCGAGCGGAACCCTCATCTCCTCCACTACGTCTGCCATGTCCCGCTCGACGGACGGCGGGCTCACGTGGTCGCTGCTGACCGGGCACCCCGAACCGTATTCTGTGGCAATCGCGCCCGACGACACCATCTACGTGGCCACGAGCCTCGATCGTTTCTACGTCTCGACTGACGAGGGCACGACGTTCGAACAGGTGGCCGCGGACATCCCGGTATCGGCGTGGGATCTGCTCGTGACGAAGAGCGGCGCCATCATCGCACACAACCAGGGGAATCTCGGGCGCTCCGTCGACGGCGGTGTCACTTGGGAAGAGCTCACCGCGCTGCCCAACGGTGAGGCGCCGCCTTTCGCGCTCCCGACGGGCGAGTTGTTCCTGCCGTCTTCATTCGATCTTCACCGCTCGCTCGACGACGGCGACACCTGGGAAGCACTGAACCCGCCCTTCAGCGCCGCCGGGTACCGGGCGAGTGCGCCGAGCACGATCATTGCGAACACCGGTTCGGAGATCTACGTGAGTGAGGACGCCGGTTCCACTTGGCAAGCGCTCACGCTCCCGGAGCCAGAGCCCGACTATTGGCGACTCCTGCCCATCTCGGAGGCACGTTACCTCTACGCCGGCACGCGGACCTTCATCGCGGATTCGGGCAGTGCGATCTCCTGGCGGGAAATCGATGACTCAGGCCGCTACAACGCGCTTCCCGAGCTCGAGCTTCCGGACGGGTCGATCATCGGCCGAGGATACTTGGACAACATCCCGCGTCTCACTCGACCGGTAGTCGACTGGTGAGCATCGCAGCAAGGCGCGGCGAACGTGCCTAGTCATCAGACAACACGCCGGCTAGGTGTCTCCAAACGCCGTCAAAGGCGTGCACATTCTCGAGGTCGAGCTCGAGCACGCGCTCGTAACTTCGATCGACGGGCTCCCACGGGCTCTCGAGCAGAGTCGCGATGGCCGTCGAATCCGGTCGCAGGTAGGCAGAGTAAGCAGAAAGGTAGGCCAGGGCATACGCGTGACCGTGAAACGGCAGGTCTTCCGAGCTCGTGGCGAGCACCCAGCTGCAATCGTCAGCGGAAGGTCATGGCAGCCATGCAGGAGAAAGGGCCGCGTGCGCCTCAGCCCAAGCTTCGGCATAAGGCCGCCCCTGAAGGTACACGAGCTCGTCGAATCGCGCATGGATCGGCAGAGTCCTCAGGAAATGCGCGGCTTGCTCGAGGATGGCAGCTCGCCAGAACCGTCGCTCCTCAGCGCTGCTCGCTGCTACGAGGGCCTGATTCAGCGCCGCAATTTCGAACGCTAGGCTGAAGGTTTCCGAATAACACAAGCTCTCATCGCTTGCCGCCAGCGCACCGAGCTTCCGTGAAACGACGGTCGTGTGGCACGCATGTCCGAGCTCGTGCGCCGCAGCGCAAAAGTCGTCGAGCGTTCGGTGATAAGGGACGTGAACGAGTGGAAGTCCGCCGCCGTAGTGAGGCAGCGTGAACCAGGCAGGACTGAGCGTTGCCCGCGTGTCCGTAAGGAGCACGCGATTTTCAACGAGCTCTGCCAACACGCCTTTGAAGTCGCCGGACAAGCCCGGCGCCGCGTGCAACGCGACGAAGACACGGTCCAACCCTAGCCATTCCGAGCGCGCCGCGACTGCCGTTGCGGAGAGATCCGCTTCCTCGAACGTGGGCTCGCCGAGCGCGCTCTGCTTCCAGCGATAGAAGGCGTCGAAGAAATCGCGCCCCCGGGCGACGTGCGCACCTACCGCATCGTAACCTTCGCGCGAGAGGCGCCAGTCGTCGAGCGTCGCCTCGAGCACGTCGCCATAAC
>JAEZYO010000145.1 GCA_023419055.1 Pseudomonadota bacterium
CGGCGTACGGTGATGTTCTCACCGAGCTTGCCGACGAGCGCCTGACGCACCTCGTCGACGGTGCCGCCGCCGCCGGGGAACGGCTCGGCGCCGAGATCGGAGCCCGCCTTCGCCTTGAGCGCCGCGACGACCACCTGATCGGCGAACTTCTTGAACTCCTCGTTGCGAGCCGCAAAGTCGGTCTGGATGTTGACCTCGACGATCACGCCCGATTTTCCGTCGGGAGAGACGCCCGTGGCCACGAGCCCTTCGCTCGCGACCGCGCCGGCGCGCTTCGCGCTCTTCGCGAGTCCCTTTTTGAGAATTACCTCGACGGCCTTCTCCATGTCGCCGGCGGCTTCCACGAGCGCGGAGCGACAATCGTTGAGGCCGGCTTGCGTGCGGTCACGGAGCTCCTTGACCTGCTGCATGTTGACTTGAGTCATTCCTGTCTCCTTGATTCGGTTCGTGCCTGGCTGGCACTTGATGGATCGAGCCTCCGGCCGGGTGCGTTGCCCGCGCCGAGCTCCCGAGCGAACTCGGGAGCCCGGGGGCGGCCAGCCCTCACGGAGGCTACGTTGTGGGTGGAAAGGGTCCGACTAACCCGGCTCAGTTGCCCTCGGAGCCGCGACCGCCGCGACCCGAGTAGATGACCTGCGCCTGGCTCTCCGGACGACCGCCGCCAGCTTCGGCGCGCTGCTGGTACTCGCGGCGACGCGCCGCGCCGTAGATGCACGCATCCGCCACGGCGCTCGTGATGAGGCGCACCGAGCGAATCGCGTCGTCATTCCCGGGGATGATGTAGTCGACCTTGTCCGGATCGCAGTTCGTGTCGGTGATCGCGATGATCGGAATCCCGAGCTTACGCGCTTCGCTCACCGAGATCGTCTCCTGGACGGGGTCGATGATGAAGACCGCCTGCGGCAGCTGGCCCATGCCCTTGAGGCCGCCGATGTACTTCTCGAGCCGCGCGCGCTCCTTCTCGAGCTGCACGGTTTCCTTCTTCGGGAGCTGCGTGTAGGTGCCGTCCTCGCGCATGCGCTCGATCGAACGCAGGCGCTCGAGGCCGCCCTTGATGGTGCGGAAGTTCGTCAGCGTGCCGCCGAGCCAGCGGTTCGTGACGAAGTACATGCCGGCGCGACGCGCCTCTTCCTGCACGATTTCCTGCGCCTGACGCTTCGTGCCGACGAACAGGATCGAGCCGCCGCGCGCCACCGTCTCCGAGATGAAGTCGAAGGTGCGCTTGAAGAGCGACTGCGTCTGGTCGAGATCGATGATGTGAATGCCGCTGCGCGCGCCGTAGATGAACGGGCGCATCTTCGGGTTCCAGCGCTTGGTCTGGTGACCGAAGTGAACGCCGGCTTCGAACAGCTCTCGCACCGAGAGCGGGAGCGCGGGATCGCGGAGTTGTCGCTTGAGCTCGCCGCCTTCCTGGAAGTCGGCGGGGGGCTGTTCGCGGGTTGCTTCGTGGCTGGTCGTGACGTTGGACATGAGGCGCTTCTCCTTTTTTCCGGTTTTGCCTCCGCCCCGCCGCGGGCTAGCTTGCTTTCGCAAGCACCGGACCCGTCGGACGCGCTGGGGGGCGTGTGGTTTCCTTGCTCTCGAGCCGCGAGGCCAAAGAGCCCCTCCGGTTTCGAAGGGGCCGGGAACCTACGGCACGAGCCTTCTCAATGCAAGTCAGAGACCCGAGGCAGGCAGTCCCGGGGCTTTCCGGGGCGCGCTCGCTCCGAGCCTCGGGTCCTTCCGCGAAGAAACCCGGCGCGCGCCTCGAGCAGCTTCCGGCTGTTCCTTCGGCGTGGAAGCGGACGGCGCGGGGGCTTCGGCGAGCTTCGGTTGAACGCTCGAGGTTTCCACCGCCCGGGTCGGGGGCGCTACCAGGGGCGGCGCCATCATGGGCGGCTGGGACGCCGCTGGGGCGCTCCTCTCACCCATCACCTTCCAGGCAATGCTCACGCTCAGCACCGTCGCGAGCATGACGAAAGCGGCGGTCAGGAGCCCCTGTCCCCGGGACGGCCGGCCCGCTTTCGAGATCGCGACCGGGCGCGAGCTCGCATCACCCTGATGACTTGGCGGACGCGGAGATCGCGTCTCCGTGAGAGGCGGCTCCGTGACACCGGAGAGCACGACGGGGTCCGTCGTCCCGAGTCGAGACGTCGCGTTCCAGCGCTGTAGGAGCTCTTCCCGACTCGCGGGCTCGGTGAGCTGCTGGCTCAGAGGATCGACGAGCGTGTTGGTCGGCAGCAGAACGCCCACCGGGCGCGGTCGCTCTGCCGTCGGGGCGTCGACCTCGGTTCTCGTGAAGATCTCGTCGCGCACGATCGTGCTCCGACGCTCGGTCGCGAAGCCGTCGGGCTTGGTGGTGGCCTCGCGCGTCTCTCGTTTTGCGCTCTGTCCGAGCGTCGTCCCCTCATCGCTCGCGCTCTCGTGCGCATACACGCTCACGAGCCGGCCTCCGGACATCGTGGGAAGCGCTCGCAGGCTCGCCGCGACTCGAGACGCGAGCTCCGGACGGCCCCGCGGATCCTTGCAGAGTAGGCCCAGCACCAGCTCGTCGAGCTCGGGGGGTACCCCCATGACGAACTCCGAGACGCGTGGCGGCGGTCGCGTGGCGTGCGCCAGCAAGAGCTCGTTCGAGTCGCGCGCGTCGTCGAACGGGCCGACGCCGGTCAGCATCTCGAAGAGGACGAGGCCGCAAGCATACAGATCCGAGCGGCCGTCGACGCGCTCTCCCTTCACCTGCTCGGGCGCCATGTAGCGCGGCGTACCGACCGCGACGCCGCGCCCCGTGACGACGTTGACGACGTCGGCGCTCTTCGCCACGCCGAAATCGAGCAGCTTGGGCACGACCCCGCCGACGAGGAAGATGTTGGCGGGTTTGACGTCGCGGTGCACGACGCCGATGGTGTGAGCGGCGCCGAGCGCGTCCACGACGGCCGCGGCAAGATCGATGGCTTCAGCGGGAGCGATCCGCCGCTCGCGGCGGAGCCGGGCTCCCAGCGTCTCGCCGTCGAGGCGCTCCATCACGAAGAACGGCACGCCGCTCTCGGTGGAGCCGGCGTCCGTCACGTTCACGATGTTCGGATGATCGAGGCGACCGAGCGCGCGCCACTCGTTGCGCAGGCGGGTCACGAGGTCCGGGCGACTCGCGAGCTCTCGGATCAAGACCTTGAGAACGAAGCGCTTGCCGAGCTCGACGTGCTCGACCTCGTAGACAGTGCCCATCCCGCCGACGCCGAGGAGACCCACCACGCGATACCGCGTCCCCGGCAGCAGGTCACCATCGTAAAACTCCCGATTCTGCAACGCTCGCTCCCTCGACGACGCCCGCCGCTTCGGAGCCCGGGGCGAGGCGGCGCCGAGCATACTGAGCGGCAATCGCTCCGTCGAGTGACGAGCTCGGCCTTTCATGAGAGGTCTTATCGGCCTCTCGCGAGCGCCAGTTTCGGCAACAGTGGCGGTCGCGCGTCGATTCTCGGGCGCGCAGCGCGGGCCTGAACGGATGCACCGATCGCCGGCAGCGCGACTGGCTCAGGAGAGCGCTTGGAGGACGACGTACGCGACCAAGGACAGCGTCAGCAGCAGGTTCAGCACGCCGAGCCAGATGCCGGCGAGCGCCATGTTCGCGCCGCCCACCTGGTCCGGCTGTTCCCGCGCGCGGCGGCGCCCCGAGAGCCCTGCGATGATGGCGGGGAAGCCGGCGAGCGGCAGGCAAAGCAAGATCCCGCACACGAGCGCGATCACGGACGCCGTGCTCGCGGGCGGCTTCTCCCCACGCGGGAGCCCGGTGCGCGGATCGATGGTCAGCGCGTGCATCGCGATCGTCTCCGGCGAACCGGTGATGGGCTTGGGCCGCGCGTAGCCTCCGGGCGGTGAGCCGCCAGCGGGCGGGCCGCCGTAGCCTCCGGGGGGCCCGTGCCCTCCGGGAGGGCCGTAGCCTCCGGGGGGCGGCGGCGGAGGCCAGGCACCCTGGCCCTGGACTCGGTCAAGAGGCCGGAACACGTCTCACGCACGATAGCGACTCCCGGCGTCGTCGGAAAGCACCGAGGCACGGCTTGCGATCGCGGCCGCAACGGATAGGCTGCGCGCCGAAAATGGCCATTACCCGAGACACCGTTCTCCACGTCGCGAAACTCGCGCGTCTCGAGCTCGACGAGGGAGAAGTGGGTCGCATGATCGAAGACCTCGGCGGAATCCTCGACTACGTCGCGCTCCTCTCCGAGCTCGATACGGCCGGAGTGCCCGAGACCGCGCACGTCGCCGCCGAGACCACCCCTTTCCGCCCGGACGAGCTCGTGGCGAGCCTGCCGAACGACGTCGCGCTCGCCGAGGCGCCCAGAAAAGCCGGCGGTAGCTTCGCGGTACCCGCCTTCGTGGACGAGTCATGAGCGTTACCCTCGATTCTTCGATTCCCGATCTGGCTTCTGCCGTGACCCGCGGCGAGGTCTCCGCCGTCGAGCTCACGCGCGCGGCGCTCGAGCGCATCGAGCAGAAGCGCGATCTCAACGCCTTCCTCTACGTGAGCGCGGAAGCCGCGCTCGAGAGCGCGGCTGAGCTCGACGCGCGGCGTGCACGCGGCGAAAAGCTCGGCAAGCTCGCGGGCGTCCCGATCGCGATCAAGGACGCGCTCTGCACGCGCGACGCGC
>JAEZYO010000227.1 GCA_023419055.1 Pseudomonadota bacterium
GTGTACAACACCATCGAGGGCACGATTCAGCACTTCAAGATCGTGATGGAAGGGCTGAAGCTCCCCGCCGGTGAAGTGTACGGCTACACCGAGGGCGGCAACGGCGAGTTCGGCTTCTACCTGGTGAGTGACGGCAGCGGTACGCCCTACCGAGTGCGCCTGCGCGGCCCTTGCTACCTCGTCACCGCCGGCCTCGAGCGCGTCATCACGGGTCAGATGATGGCGGACGTGGTGCCGTGCTTCGGCTCCCTCAACATGATCGGCGGCGAGTGCGACAGGTGATCGCCCGCCCGCATACCCCAGCACCCTGAGTCAGTTCGGACGCTGAAATGCCTACCTTCAAGTTCGACGATCGCGAGATCCCTTTCCAGCCCGGCGATACCGTCATCCGCGCGGCACAGCGCGCGGGCGTGGACGTGCCGCACTACTGCTGGCACCCCGGTTTGAGCGTCGCGGCCAACTGCCGCATGTGCCTCGTGGAGCTCATGCCCCCGCCGGGTCGTCCGGCGCTGATGCTCGACGTGCTCACCTGGGACGCCGAGAAGCAGACCTACGTCCCGCAGAAGAAGCCCAAGCTCGTGCCCGCCTGCCAGCAAGCGGCGGGTGAGGGCATGGTGATCCGCAGCCAGACGAGCGAGCACGTCGTGCGCGCCCGCTCGGCCGTTCAGGAGCTCTTGCTCCTGAATCACCCGGTGGATTGCCCGATCTGCGATCAGGCAGGAGAGTGCCGGCTCCAGGACTACTGGCTCGAGCACCAGGGCACGAAGAAGCGGATGCGCGACGAGCCGGTGCACAAGCCGAAGGCAGTGCGCTTCGGCCCGACCATCGTCTACGACGCGGAGCGCTGCATCGTTTGCACGCGCTGCGTGCGCTTCGTCGAAGAGGTGGCGAAGGATCCGGTGCTCAACGTCCGCGAGCGCGGAAACCTGAACGAGATCACGGTCGCTCCCGGCCGAGAGCTCGACAACGGCTACACGCTCATGACCGAGTACGTGTGCCCGGTCGGCGCGCTCACCGCCGTGGACTTCCGCTTCAAGGCGCGCGTCTGGTTCCTGCGCTCGTCGCGCTCGGTGTGCGTCGGCTGCGCGACGGGCTGCAGCTCTTTCACGGATTTCGATCCGCGGAGCCAGAAGGTCTATCGCTACCGGCCGCGCGAGAACATGGCCGTCAACAAGTACTGGATGTGCGACGACGGCATGCTCGACTACCGCCGCATCCACGAAAACCGCGTGCTCTCTGCGGCCGTGCGCGGGGAGAAGACGACGAAAGAGGCGGCGCTCGCGCTCGCGGTCGAGCTGCTCTCGAACGCTCCGGTCGAGAAGACCGCGGTGGTGCTCTCGGCAGAGCACTCGCTCGAGGACAACTTCGCCCTGCTCGCGCTCGCGCGCGACGTGCTCAAGACCGAGAACGTCTACGTGAGCGGGCGTCCGGAAGGGCAGGGAGACGACATCCTGCGCCACCCGGACAAGAACCCGAACCATCAGGGGCTGAAGGTCATCGCTCCGACCGCGCGCTCGTTCTCGGACTTCGTCCAGGCTGCGATCGCGGGAAATATCACCCACGCGCTCTCGCTGGGTTCGGCGCTGTCCGATCCGGACAAGGCCGCGGCGCTGAAGAACATCAAGAACCTGGTCGCCGTGGCGACGCACGCAGGGCCGTTCGCGGAGCACGCGCGTGTGCTCCTCCCGGCCTCGAGCTGGGCGGAGTCGGACGGCACCTTCGTGAACGCCAAGGGCATCGCGCAGGAGAGTGAACGAGCCATCCTGCCGCGCGGAGACTCACGTCCCGCGTGGCGCTGGCTCACCGAGCTCTCGCGCGAGCTCGGACACGCGCCGGCCTGGCGCAAGATCGAGGAGCTCCGCACGGCCTTCCAGCCCGGGAGCTCGGCCGCCACCCCCGCCGCGGGCACTGGCGCAGGGGCAGGAGCAAGCTGATGAGCCTCGTCGAAGTAGGACTCGTTCTCGTCAAAGTTCTGTTGGTCGTCCTCGTGTTCATGCACGTGGCCGTGTTCCTCACGTGGGCCGACCGCCGTCAGGGCGCGATGATCCAGGACCGGATCGGTCCGAACCGCGCCGTCGTCTGGCTGCCCACGCCGATGGCGCAGGGTATGGCCTTCGGCCCGGCCGTGCTCGTCTCGGCGGGCATCCTGTTCTTCGTGCTCGGCACCGAGGTTTCGGACGCGCAGCGCGCCAACTACGGGGTGCTCTTCAGCCAGCTCGCGATTCTCTTCACCTGGCTCACCGGCATCGTGATCGCCGGCAAAGTTCGCCAGCGCGGCGCGAAGAACAGCTTCGACGCGTGGATTGCGTCGTTGGGCGACCCCCGGAACTTCTTCTACTTCGGGCTCGCCGCGCACATCGGGCTCCTGTTGCTCGGTGCGGCGCTCCAGGGGACCACGGCCGGCAAGAGCCTTTCGGAGTTCGAGTACGGCGCGGGCGCGTTCCTCTTGGTGTTCATGATCCTGGCCGGCGCGGGCTACGCGGCGTTCAGCATCCGGAACGAACCCCGCGTCGGTTTGCGCCTGATTGGCCTCCTCCACGCGGCCGCGGACGGCTTGAAGACGATCTTCAAGGAAGACATCGTCCCGCCCGGCGCCGACAAGTTCCTCCACGGCCTGGCGCCCATCATCTCGTTCTTCCCGGCGCTCGTCGTGTTCGCGGTCGTGCCGTTCGGCGACACCCTCTGCTTCGGGACCGATCCCGAAGGACACGTGCTCCTGAGCGAGCTCGCCAACGTGGTGCCCCGCTCGCGCGCCGAGCTCTGCGCCGAGGGCGCGGTACCGCTGCAGATCGTCGACCTCAACGTCGGCCTCTTGTTCTTCTTCGCCCTGGCCGGTACCGGCATCGTGGGCGCGGCGCTCGCCGGTTGGGCCAGCGACAACAAGTACAGCCCCCTCGGCGGCCTCCGCGCGGCGAGCCAGATGGTCTCGTACGAGGTCACGATGGGTCTCACGCTGATCGGCGCGATCCTCATCTACGGCTCGCTCCGTCTCGACCAGATGGTGGCCTGGCAGGCCCAGAACGCCTGGGGCATCTTCGTGCAGCCGCTCGCGTTCTTCCTGTTCTTCGCGGCAGCGGTCGCCGAGAGCAAGCGCATCCCCTTCGACTTGCCGGAAGGCGAGAGCGAGATCGTGGCCGGGTACTTCACGGAGTACGCGGGCATGAAGTTCGCGATGTTCTTCTTCTCGGAGTACGTCGCGGTGGTCTCCTCGAGCGCGCTCCTCGTCACGATCTTCCTCGGCGGCTGGCACCTGCCGTTCATCGAGCGTGACGGCATCCACGTCGCGATCGGTGACACGGTGTTCTTCAGCCAGCGCCTGGCGCACGGCTTCGTGATCCTGATCGGCGTGCTCGCGTTCCTGGCGAAGGTGGTGACGCTCTGTTGGCTCCAGCTCATGATCCGCTGGACCCTGCCGCGCTTCCGCTACGACCAGCTGATGCGCCTCGGTTGGCGCAAGCTCTTGCCCGCCTCGCTCGTGAACATCCTCGCGACCGGGCTGATCGTCACGCTGATCGGCGTGGCGGGGCCGAAGCTCGTGCCGGCGCTCGACGCGCTCGGCGACGTCACCATGGCGGTGCTCGCCCTCGCGGGTTTGGGTGGTCTGATTTACACCGCGGTCTTCCTGCTGAAGCCGCGCAAGAAGGTCCAGGTTTACGCCTCCAGCTCCGCGCAATACGCGGCGCAGGTGGGCGGCACTCGCAGCGTACGGATGGGAGCATGAAGAGCGAAAGCGCCACTCAGGTCGGCACGGCACCGCTCGGGCCGCGCAAGGTTACGGGCAAGACGGTGGAGCGCCCCAAGCGCTCGGCTGGCGTGCAGAGCTACATCCCCGAGATCGCGAAGGGCCTCGCGATCACGATGGGCCACTTCTTCAAGAACACGAAGGAGATGGCTTTCGGCACCCGCAACGATCCGGTCATCGAGGCGCTCGACGACGGCATCAACACCATCTCGTACCCGGAGCAGCGCCGCCCCTACGCGGCGCGCTTCCGCGGCGTGCATCGCTTGACGCACCGTGACGACGGCTCGCCGCGTTGCGTGGCTTGTCTCTGCTGCTCCACGGCGTGCCCGGCCCAGTGCATCTACATCGAGGCCGGCGAGTACCCCGAGGGTGACCCGAAGCGCGGCTACGAGCGCTTCCCCAAGCGTTTCGTGATCGACGAGCTGCGCTGCGTGTTCTGCGGCTTCTGCGTCGAGGCCTGCCCCTGCGACGCCATCCGCATGGACACGGGGATGCACGCGGCGCCGTACGACTCGCGCGAGCAGTTCATCTTCGAGCGCGATCTCTTGATGAGCTTCCCGGGACGCGACGGCTCGCACCTGACGGCGAACCCCCGCCACGAGCCGGGCGACGCCACGCACCCGGGCATCACGCGCGAACAGGCACACCACTGAGCGGCGCGAGCCGTGCAGCGGGACGCTCTGCTCTGCGTGCTCGCGGAGGTGAGGGCGCTCGTCGCCCTCACCGGCAACGACTTTTCTTGGTCGAGCTGGGCCGACGGCGAAGCGGCTTGCCACGAGCTTTACGGGTTGGTGCGCCGAGTGGAAGCTTTCGAGTTTCCTAGCGCGCTCTGCGTGATCTTTGCGCCCACGGGTCCCTTGCAGGAGCTCGCGATCGCGAGCGGGTGGGGAAACGAATCCCCGGCGCTCGCCGAGCGATTCGACCGCGCTCGTGCCGGGTAGACGTCCACGCGCCGAAGTGCGGCTGCATTTTTAGGCTGAAGCTGCCTTGAATGCAGCGCCGAAGAGCCTGGAGGCAGGTGCGGCGCGCGGGCGATCGGCGTACTGTCCGAAAGCTCATGAGAACCTCAGTGCTCTTCGCGGCCGCCCTTGCGAGCGCGTCGGTCGCGACTTTCGCCCGCGCCGAAGATCCCGCCGAGGATCACGGCAGCGACGACTCCTTCTTCCAGCTCGACCGTGCGGGGACGGCGCGCACCTACGTCGACGTGCGCGGCGGGTTCTCCACCACGAACGCGGACGGGATCCCCGAGGTGTGCTTCGAAGGGTCGCCCTTGTCGTTTCTCACCCTCGAGAGTTGTGGAACGGGCGCCGGGCTCTGGCGCGACGACCAGGGCCGCCAGATGATGCACGTCCGGGTCGAGCTCCAGCCGTACCGCTTCGTGCTCGGCGGGGTGGCGCTGGATCCGCAGCTCGGTCTCGGCTTCGCCGAAATGCAGATCGGCGAGGACGAGCCCGGCTTTCGCTTCGACGACGCGAACGGCAAGATGGACAGCTCCGGTCCGGAGCTCACGTTGTCGCTCAACGCCAAGATCCCGATGCAGCTCGACCTCGAGCTCGTCGCGGAGCTCACGAGCGGCATCGCGTACTTCCCGAGCGCGCCGGATCTGGCGGCGCCTCAGGAAGAGCTCCAGCCCTTCACGAGCCTGAGCGTCGGCCTGGGCTTTTGAAGCCGGCTCGGCGGGCGAGGGCGACCGTCGATTAGGGCAGGTTCGGGCCGGGGAACACGCAGCCGTCACCGACCTTATCGGGCAGCTCGCGGTGGTCACAGCTCGGCGATGCGAGCTCGACGTGACCGCTGAGCACCTGACCGTCCACGGCGAACCACGAACGCCTGCGGTCTCGCGCTCGAGAGCGACCCGCGCCGACGAGGACCAAGAGCGGGTGGTCCCTGCGGCGGGAAGCCGTTGGGGCGAGTGCGCTGGTAGACCCGGGGGCCGGCTGCGCCTTGACCAGGGCGAGGGGAGCGCCTACACCGAGCCCAAGCACTGTGGCGACCGACTACGAATCCGTCATCGGCCTGGAAGTTCACGCGCAACTCCTCACGAGCAGCAAGCTGTTCTGCGGCTGCTCGACGAATTTCGGGGCCTCTCCCAACACCAACGTCTGCCCTGTCTGCCTGGGCCTGCCCGGCTCTCTACCGGTGATGAACGGCGCAGCCGCGGCGATGGCCGTGCGCGCCGCGCTCGCGCTCGGCTGCACCATCCACGAGAGCAGCATCTTCGCGCGCAAGAACTACTTCTACCCGGATCTCCCGAAGGGCTATCAGATAAGCCAGTACGACCAGCCCTTCTCGACGAAGGGGTACCTCGACATCGAGGTGGACGGTCAGGTGAAGCGCGTCGGCATCACGCGCGTTCACATGGAGGAGGACGCGGGCAAGAACGTCCACGGCGTCGGCGGGAGCTCGCTCGTCGATCTGAACCGCGCCGGCGTTCCCCTCGTCGAAATCGTGGGCGAACCCGATCTTCGCTCGAGCTCGGAAGCCGCGGCGTACCTGCGGGCGCTCCGCGACATCTTGGTCTTCATCGGCGTGAACGACGGCAACCTCGAGGAGGGGAGCTTCCGCTGCGACGCGAACGTCTCGATCCGCCCGCGGGGCTCGACGAAGTTCGGCACGCGCTGCGAGCTCAAGAACATCAACTCCTTTCGCTTCGTGCAGCGCGCCATCGACGCCGAGATCGCGCGCCAGACCGCGATCTTGGACGCGGGCGGCAAGATCACTCAAGAGACGCGGAGCTTCGATCCCGACACGGGGCAGACGCACACGCTGCGCTCGAAGGAAGACGCGCACGACTATCGCTACTTCCCGGAGCCCGATCTGCCGCCGCTCAAGCTCGACCAGGCGTTCATCGCGCGCGCGCGCGAAGCGGTGGGTGAGCTCCCGGTCGCCATGCGCCAGCGCTACGTCGAGAAGCTCGGGCTGACTCCCGCCGCTGCCCTGACGCTCACGCAGCACCCGGGCTACGCGCGCTTCTTCGAGAGCGCGTGCTCCACGTTCCCGCAGCCGGTGAAGGTTGCAAACTGGGTGGTCAACGAGGTCCTGCGCGGAGCTTCCACGCACGGGCTCGAGGCTAAGTTCAGCGTCACTCCGGGACAGGTCGCGGAGCTCCTCGCGCTCGTCGAGTCGGGCGACATCAGCGGCAAGCAGGCCAAAGAGGTCTACGCGGCGGTGGAAGGCAGCGACAAGTCGCCGAAGGCCGTGGTCGAAGAGCGCGGCATGAAGGTCGTCTCCAACGCCTCCGAGCTTCAGGCGATCTGCGAGCGGGTGCTCGCTGCGAACCCCTCGCAGGCAGAGAGCTTCCGCGCCGGGAAGACGGGCGTGCTCGGGTTCCTCGTCGGTCAGGTCATGAAGGAAACCAAGGGCTCCGCGAACCCGAAGCTCGTGAACGAGCTCCTCGAGAAGCTGCTCGTGGGGCCGAACTGAGGGCAATTTGAGCTCCATCAAGCCCGAATCCGTCGCCAAAACGAGCCCTGACCCGGCGCCCGCCGGGAAGGCGCTGCGGGACCCGAAGCCCCCGTGGCTCAAGGTGCGCGCTCCGGGCGGCGAGCGCTACGCATCGCTCAAGCAGACGCTCCGCAAGCTCGACCTCTACACGGTGTGTGAAGAGGCGCGCTGTCCGAACGTCGGCGAGTGCTGGGGTTCCGGCACGGCGACGATCATGCTGCTCGGCCACACGTGCACGCGCGGTTGCCGGTTCTGCGCCGTCACCACGGGCAACCCCCGCGGCGCGGTGGATCCTCGCGAA
>JAEZYO010000252.1 GCA_023419055.1 Pseudomonadota bacterium
GTTCATGGGCCTGCGCGCCACCCTGCGCGACATGCTCAAGGCCGGCGAGCTCAGCCTGCTCGATCTCGGCGTCTGCGGGCCGGAGGTCGCGCGCTCGATCATCAAGAATTGCCCGGATTTGGCCGGCATCGGCGTCGCCGTCCTCGACATCGCCAAGCTCAACATCAACCTGAGCGAGGAGGATCAGGCCCGCATCGACGAGATGCAGGACCAGATCGTCCAGGCCAACGTGGACGCGAAGGCCGCGCAGCGCCGCATCAAGCAGGCCGAGGCGGAAGCCGCGCAGCGCCAGTTCCAGCTCGATCAGGACTTCATGAATCGGGCACGCTACGTGAACCAGCTCGATCCGGCGCGTTATCAGGCTTACGCGCAGGCAGAGGCCACGCTCGGCCTCGGGCAAGGGCTCGCGCAGGGCGGGGAGGGCGCGGGTGCCGGTCTCGCCGGCGCGGCGATGGCGGGCGGAATGGGTCTCGGCGCGGGCCTGGCCTACGGGGCGAGGCCGCCGTACCCGATGCCGGGTGGCTATCCGCCGCCGGGTTATCCACCTCCCGGTTACCCGCCGCACGCCTACGGCCATCCGGTTCCAGGCTATCCGCCTCAAGGTCAGCCTCCGCCCGGCTACGGCCCTCCGCCTGGCTATGGCCCTCCGCCCGGTTACGGGCCGCCTCCGGCGTACGGTCCTCCGCCTGGCGCTCCTGCGGGCGCGGCTCCGCCGGCACCACCGGCAGGCGCCCCCGCCGCCCAGGGCGCGCAGGCGCGCTGCCCGAGCTGCAACGCGGTCAACCCGCCGCAGGCGCGCTTCTGCGCCGAGTGCGGGCGCCCCATGCGGCAGGGCTGAGGTGAAGCCAGGGCGCGCTGCTCGGACCGATCTTCATTCCGCAGAGCACGATGGGCGACGACACGCTGATCCAGTTCGGGACGACTCGTGACCACGAGCCCGTGCCCGAGACGCGACCGAGCGCCGGCGTCGAGTGTCCCGCCTGCCGTCAGCACTTCTCGTCGGACGCGCGCTTCTGCCCGTTCGACGGGGAGCCGCTCCGAGCCGCGACCAACTACGATCCTGCCGCAGATCCGCTGCTCGGAACGGTGCTCGATCAGCGCTATCGCGTCGAGCGCGTGCTCGGAGAGGGGGGGATGGGCGCGGTCTATCGGGTCAAGCACGTCGCGCTCGGCAAGCCTTTCGCGCTCAAGGCGCTGCGCGCCGATCTCGCGACGGACGAGGACATCGCCGCGCGCTTCATCGGAGAGGCCCGGACGGCTGCGGCGATCTCGCACCCGGGGCTGGTCGAGATCACCGACTTCGGCAAGCTGCCCGACGGTCGCCCTTATTTCGTGATGGAGCTCCTCGGCGGCGAGCCGCTGTCGTGGCTCCTCCGGAAGCTCGGTCCCCTGTCGGAATCAAGGGTCGCGGCGATCTTGATGCAGGTGG
The DNA here is from genome assembly GCA_023419055.1 of Pseudomonadota bacterium. Next base: position 1,430 of record JAEZYO010000252.1, read on the forward strand.
CCGAGGCCGTGAGGGTCGCTCACCACGCAGGCATCGTTCACCGCGACATCAAGCCGGACAACATCCACATCACGACCACCAAGGACGGCGTCGACCACGTGAAGGTGCTCGATTTCGGCCTCGCCAAGGTGATGGGCGGCGCCCGCCGCACCCGGAACGGCGTGGTCTTCGGGACGCCTCATTACATGAGCCCGGAGCAGGCGGCCGGTGAGAACGTGGATCACCGCGCCGACATCTATTCGCTCGGCGTGGTCATGTACGAGATGCTGACCGGGCGTGTGCCGTTCGAGGCAGACAGCTACATGGGCGTGTTGAGCAAGCACATTTACATGCAGCCCGCGCCGCCGTCGTCCGTTCGCCCGGGCGCGTCGAGCGTCGGTGCGCTCGAAGGTATCGTCCTCAAGAGCTTGGAGAAGAAGCCGCGTCACCGCTATCAGAGCTTCGACGAGCTCTTGGCGGATCTCGAGCAGCTCGTCGCGAGTGGGCTCGTCGCGCGCCCTTCGTCCCCGCGCCGCAGCGCCTTGCCGCAAGTCCCGGTGGCGTTCGAGCTCGCCGACTCGGGCCGGGGTGCGGTCGCGCGAGGTCAGATCTCTGCGATCTGGCCGTTCGCCGCCGGGCTGTCCCTGGTCGGCCTCGGGGTGGCCGGGTTCATGTTGGTGAAGGCGCTGATGTCCGATCCGGTCCCGGCCGCAGCGGCGCCGGTGGGGGCGAGCGTTCAGACGCCCGCCCGCACGACGACGTCCCAGGAGCCGCCCCGAACGCCTGTTCCATCTTCCGCCCCCCTCCACGGCAAGCCCTCGACGGGGTCGACGCACGCGGCTCGACCGGCTCCCCCAGCGCCACCGAGCGCAGTCGCGTCAGCGTCAGCGTCAGCTCGGCCGGCAAGGGCGACCGACCGCGCGCCCGAAAAGCCAGCGGTCTCTCGGCGAGCCTCGGGCATCCGCGGAGAAATCGTAGACCCCTGGGCGAACTGATGCTCGAAAGCTTAGAATCCGGAGCGGTAGACACACGGTGTTCGACTTGACACGGCGGCCAAGGCTTACAACGCTTGGGCTCGGGCGGTACTAGCTAGGTGGCCAAGAAACAGCTCCTCCTCGTCGACGCGGACCCGCGCAGTGTGCGCGTGCTCGAGGTCAGCCTCAAAAAGGGCGGTTACAGCGTCACCACGGCGAGTGACGGCGCTGACGCGCTCTCCAAGGTCGAGTTCTCGGCTCCGGATCTCATCCTCACGGACACGCGCCTCCCGCGCCTCGACGGCTACGAGCTCGTGCGCCGGCTCAAGGACAAGCCGGAGTTCGCGTCGATCCCGGTCGTGTTCCTCACCAGTCAGAAATCCGTCGAGGACAAGATCCGCGGGCTCGAGCTCGGCGTCGAAGACTACCTGACCAAGCCCATCTTCGTGCGGGAGCTCCTCGCGCGCGTGACCCTGCTGCTCGCTCGCCGCACGCACGACACCATGGCGACCAGCGTGCCCATGAGCCGCCGCACGCGGCTCTCGGGTTCGCTCGAGGATCTCGCCGTCGTCGATCTTCTCCAGACGTTCGAGGTGAGCCGCAAGAGCGGCGTCGCCCGCATCAGCGACGGCCGGCGCGAGGCGCGCGTCTTCTTCCGCGACGGCAAGGTCGTCGACGCGGAGCTCGGCAAGCTGCGCGGCGAAGAAGCGGTGTACCGCGCGCTCATCTGGAACCACGGCACCTTCGAGGTCGAGTTCTGTCCGATCAATCACGAGGACATCATCCCGACCTCCACGCAGGGCCTCCTCATGGAGGGCATGCGCCGCGTCGACGAGTGGGGGCGCTTGCTCGAGCAGCTGCCCGCCCTCGACACCGTGTTCGAGGTCGATCACGGCCAGCTCGTCGAGCGACTGAACGAGATCCCCGACGAGCTGAACGGCATCCTCCGGTTGTTCGACGGCCGGCGCGCGCTGCTCGACGTGGTGGATGAGTCGCCGTTCGAGGACCTCTCGACGCTGTCGACGGTGACGAAGCTCTACTTCGAGGGGCTGCTCGTCGTCGGCGTCCCGCGGGAGCGCGAGGACGACGTCCTGGTCCCGAGCGCGGAGACAGAGAGCAACCCGAAGATCGAGCGCGCCGATGAAGAGGTGATCCTGGGCGACATCAGCACGCCCTCCGCGGTGCCCTCGGCGCCTTCCTGGCGCCCCTCGGCGCCGCCGCTCGAGCAACTCCTGCCGAGCGACGCCGTCTTGCGAAAGGCGCTGGACGGCTTCGACGGCGACGCGGTTTCGAACGAAGCGTCGCGCGAACGCGAGCGGGCGCGCGCCCGGGTCGTGATGCCGCCCATCGACTTCGCCGACGCGCCCGCCGAGGCGCACGTCGAGGTGAAGCCTTTGACCAAGGCTCGGACCCAGTTCGGCCTCGGGCCAGCTCCGCGCCCCGAAGCGAAGCCGGCCGGGGACACGATGGTCGCGCCGCCGCCCGTCGAGCCCGAGCGCGTCGCTCCGGACAAGCCCGAGCGCGTCGCTCCAGACGAGCCCGAGCGCGTCGCTCCAGACAAGCCCGAGTCCTCGGAGGTTCACGCCGCCGCTGCGGTCGGCGCCGAGCACGAGCAGGCGCTCACCGCTCGCGAGGTCCCCCAGGCGCGCGGCGCCGAGGGCAAGGTGATCCCATTCCCTGCCACTCGCAAAGAGGACGAGCTCGAAGAACACGTGGAAGAGCCGGCTCCGCGTGCTCCCGCACCTCCGCCATTCCCGTCCGAGATCGTGAAGCCGACGGTTCGCGAGCCCGCGCTCCAGCGCCGCATCGAGCGCGAGCTCTCCGGGGCGCCTCCTGTCGTGGCGTCGGATTCGACGGGTGAGGAGGCGAGCGGCGCCCCGACGCCGCAGCGCCCGCTCGTCCCGGCGCCCGTGCTGTCGGTGAGCACTCCGCCGGTGACCCCGCCGTACCCGCCGGAGCTTCCCCTCGAGCCGGAGCGCGACGCTTCGTCCCACGGCGAGCCGCCCGAGTCCGAGCCGCCGCGAGCGCCGAACCGCCGGCGCGACCGACACGAGGAGCTCCACGAGAATTTCTTTTCGGAGGGTGATGACGGCACCTACGAAGGCGGTCCGTCGCAGTATCCAGGCCCGAACAGCCTGGCGACCGCCGAGCTCGAGTCCGAGGACAGCATCCCGCCTCCTCGTTTCTCGCGCAGCCCCGAGCAAGAGCAGCGGCGCCGCAAGTTCGTGCGCCTCGTCGCCGGCGTGGTCGGCTTCGGGGTGGGTGTCTTCGTCTGTGCCATGATCTTGGTCTCGTGGCGCAGCGGCTCGACGCCCGCCGACAAGGCGTCCGCTCGTGGTGAGGCGCCCACGATGGCCGCGCCGCCCCCTCCGCCTCCGCCCCCTCCCGCGGTCGAGGTGCCGCCGGTCGACACGAACGTGGCGCCTCCTCCCGCGCCTGCCGAGAGCGAGCCAGCCGTCGCCGAGCCTGCGCCGTCCAACGCGGAGCCCGTGATGGCCGAACCCCCGCCGGTTCCCGCGCCACCTCTCGCCTCCGCTCCCGAGGTCGCCGCGTCCGTCGAAAAGCCGAAGCCCGCGCCGTCGCCCCCGCGCGTCGCCCCCGCCCAGGCCGCGCCCAGGCCCGAGAAGCCCAAGCCCGAGAAGCCCAAGCCCGAGCCGCTTCCGCCTCCCGCGGGCGAGAAACCGCCGACGGCGTCGTTCCCGCTCGAGTGAGAGCGCGCGTCGCGCCGAGTTTGAAAGTCAATAGTCGATAGGGGGCGCGACGGGGAGCGCGTCGATAGGGAGCGCGCAGCGGCGAGTCGTCGATTCGAGAGAATGCGCGATTCACGTCGAGCTAGCCGCTCTCGCTATCTTGATTGAGACAGCAAAGCTACCCTCTCGATCACGCGACCCCTCCGCGATCGCGCCCTATCGACCATCAACCGTCGACGCCTCCCTGCAGTCACTTGATTGCCGCATACTTATCGTCCCTTCCAGACGCGCTGGTCGCGCCGGTTGTGCGAAGCTACCCCTTGCTCGTCCGATAGCCCGTCGATGGCGTCGCGGCCTCGAGGAAGCGAGCGACGATGGCCGACACGCGCTCGGGTTGCTCCTCGTGCGGGGCGTGGCCCGCGTCGAGGAGCTCGAAGCCGGCGCCGCGGATCTCGCGCGCGAGGCGCTGGCCGAGGCTCGCGGGCACGATGCGATCGTGGCGGCCCCAGAGCACCAGGGTAGGGGTCTGCACTCGAAGCGTTTGCGCGGCGAGGGGGCGGGTGTCGTCGATCGAGCGGAGCGTGGCGAGCGCGCTGCCGCGGGCCGCGGGCTCGCTGAAGGATTCGTAGTACGCGTCCAGGCGCTCGAGCGGGACCTTGGCGTACGGCGAGAGCACGCGCTCGCGATAGAAGGAGCGAAAGACCGTGCGGCCCCAGAGCTGCTTCAAGACGAAGCCGCCGACGAGCGGCCACTGAACGAGCCGGCCCCACAGGCCGGGCCGCATCGGGCCGCAGAGCGCGTCGATCAAGCCGAGGCGCGCCACGAGCTCGGGATGGCGCGCCGCGAGCGAGAGCGCGATCGCGCCGCCGAGGCCGTGACCGACGACGGACGCGCGGCCAAGCTCGAGGCCGGCGTAGAGATCCGCCATCGACTCGACGAACGCGTCGACTCCGTAAGGGAAGCGTTGCGGCGCGGGCTTCTCGCTCGCGCCGAAGCCGGGCAGATC
>JAEZYO010000274.1 GCA_023419055.1 Pseudomonadota bacterium
GCCTGCTGGTGCTCGACGGTGTGGACGGCGCGCTCGCGCGCCGCAAGGGGACGATGTCGGCTTTCGGGGCCCACTTCGACATGGAGGCAGACGCCTTCACCGTGCTCGTCGTCGTCTTCGAGCTCTGGCAGCGCGGAGCCTTCGAAGCGTGGATCCTCACGGCCGGGCTGCTGCGCTACCTGTACGTGATCTGCTGCGCGCTCTTGCCGCCGGCCGCGGGAGAGATGCCGCGCTCGTTATTGGCGCGCTACGCGTTCTCGATACTCATGCTCGGTCTCGCGACCGGTCTCGCCTTCCCGTCGCCGCTCGGCCTCGCAGGCGCCTTCGCCGGTACGCTCACCGTCACGCTCTCCTTCGCGCGCGCGTTCTACTTTTCCTACGCTCCGAGGTGGAGCCGCGGGGCGTGAGCCAAGAGCTCCTCCGCCGCGTCGCTCCAGCCGCGGGGCGGACGCGCGTGCCGCCGCGCTCTTTCGATCCGCGCTGTCAGCTCTTCTCGATTCCGGCACAGTAATAGGAAGGCGAGCGCGAGCTCGCTCTCGTTCGCGCAGAGCTCGCCGCCCGCCATTTCCGAGACGTGCGACGCGACGTTCCCGCCCGCGCGCGCCGCGATGGGGACACCCAGCGTGCGCGCTTCTGCGAGCGCCATGCCGAAGGATTCCATGCGCGACGCGGAGATCAAGAGGTCGCTTTCGGCGATCCTTCGGACGAGCTCGAGCGGGTCGACCGCTCCTGCGAAATGGATTCGCGCGTCGCCTCCCGCTGCGAGCGAGCAAGCGCTCGCATACTTCGGATCGAGGTTCGGCGAACCGACGATCTCGAGCTCGAAAGCGTCGCTTCGCAGGGCGCTCCGCGAGAGCGCCGAGAGGAACGGTTCGACGCCTTTCCCTGGCGTCAGGTTCGCGACGATGATGGCTCGGAGCGAGCCCGAGCGCGTGGCGGCAGCTGCTACGCCCGACGCCAGGGTGGCCGGCTCGACGACGACGCTCGGGCGCCCCCGGGAGTCGAAGCGCGAGAGCGTGCGCTGCATGAACGCGCTCGGCGCGACGAAGGCGTCGGCGGCGTCGAGCGCGAGTCGTTCGTCGTCGTCCAGATCGTCGAGCGAGAGCCCCTCGCCCTTCGAGACGAGGGACGGCAAGTAGTGGCCGAGCAAGGCGAGGGTGCACCGAGACCGGCTCACGTTCCCGAGCTCGGCGAGCGCGCGCAAGTAGAGCGTATCGACGAGATAGAGGCCGGGTACGCCGGCTGCGACGGAGCGCCGGGCCGACTCGGGATCGAGCCGGTCCACGAGCGCCCCCCGCGCCACGAGCGCCTTGACGATTTCTCGGTTGTAGAGCGTTCCACCGCTCACCGGCCCGTCGAGCGGTGGCGCGACGAACCAGAGCGTTCGCGTCATTCGCGTCCCTCAGAGCGCGCAGTCGAACAGCACGTCGTTCCCGAGGTGGAAGCGGCGTGTGCGAGGCCTGAGCGCCTGGTCGAGGTCGTCGACCTCCGGCAACGAGATGCCTGGACGGCCACGGCCGACGAAGATCGACCCGATGGTGACGTGGAGCCGATCCAGCGCTCGGACCTCGAGGAAGCGCGAGACCGTCACGCCACCGCCCTCGATGAACAAGCGCTTCAAACCGCGCCGCGCGAGGCACTCCACGATCGCCGGAGGCGCGAGCACCGTCGAGTCGGAGTCGATTTCGACGATCTCGGCCGACCCGAGGCGCTTGCCTGCGGCGCGACCTCGAGTACAAAGGACGATGGTCCGAACCTCGTCGTCGCGGAAGAGCTCGCGCTCTTCGGGTAAGCGAAGGCCAGGATCGATCACCACGCGGGCCGGGTTGGGACCCGAGACCAGCCGGGTCGTGAGCTTCGGATCATCGTGCTCCACCGTGCCGGCTCCGACGATCACGGCGTCCGAGAGCGCGCGCAAGCAGTGCAGGTGGCGGATGTTTTCAGGCCCGGTCACGTAGCGCGAGGCGCCGGTTCCGGTCGCGATTTGACCGTCGAGGCTCTGCCCCACGTGCGCGAAGACGCAAGCGACGCTCCTTTCCCCGATGCAGAGGGGCAGGTAGAGCTCGAGCATCTGGGCGGCGGCGGGCGTGACGGCGTGGCTCGGCGCAAGCTCGAGGTCGCGTTCCGGATCGACGGAAACCCAGCCCTGCTCGAAGCTCGTTTGCTCGACCCGGCCCGCGGAGTCGAGTCGCAAACCGCAGCGCTGCGTCACGGGCCGACCGAGGCTCGCGAGCTCCGACAAGCGGAGGAGGAGCGACCAGGCCCTCGTCTCGTCTAAAAGACCCTGCTGCGGAGCGGACAGCGACATCGGTCGAGACGAGCCTCATACCACCGGATTCACTTCGAGTCAGTCGCGAGCCGGTGCGGATTCCTCTGTATACTCGGCCGCTCGGCATGAAGTCCGCCGAAACCGACGAAGCTCCCCCGAGGAGCGCAGAATCGAGCACTGCTGTATCCGAGCAGGAGGAGCCCGCGCACCCTTGCGCACCCGCTGCTCGCGCTCTTCTTTCGCGCGCCCGACCCACGCTGCTCTTTCTGCTCGCGTGGGCGTTCATCGACGCGATGCTGAACGTTCGCTACCCCGTGGAGGAACCCGCGCTCTGGTACCTGGTCCCCACGGCGGACGTGATGGTGCTCTTCGGCTTCTTCGCCCTCCTGGGTTGGGGCGGCGCGAAGGTTCCGGCCTGGGGCCGCGGCGTTCTGGTGGCGCTCGTGCTGCTGGTTCGCCTGGTGCGGCTCGGTGACGGCATTCAGGAGCACTATTTCGAGCAGCCGTTCAACCTCTACACCGATCTCCCGATGACGCTCGAGCTCATGCGGTTCGGCCTCTCGACGCTCGGCGGCTTCCGCTTCGCGGGCGTGCTGCTCGGCGTACTCGCGCTGCTCGCCGGGACGAGCTACGCGGTCTACCGGGCGCTCCAACACATGGAGCGCTACCTGTCCGAGCCTCGTCACGTTGCGGGGGTCGCGGCGCTCGGCGCGGTGGTGTTCGTCGCGGGTGCCCAGGTGGAGCACGAGCCGCACGCGCAGAAGCTCTTCGACCACGGGTTCGGGACCAGCGCCTTCAAGCGTTTGCGCTACGAAGCGACGTTCACCATCAACGTGCACGGAGAAAGCGGCGCCTATGCGCGGCGCATCACGGCGGCGGAGCAGGCGGTCGAAAGCGCGCCTCACGATCTCGCGTCGTTGCGCGGTCGGAACGTGCACCTCATCCTCGTGGAGTCGTACGGGGAAGCGGTGTTCGCGCGCGAGTCGTTCGCGCGCGCGATGACTCCGGTCATCGAACGCTACGACATCGAGCTCGGCCAGAAGGGGTTCGGCATGGTCTCCGGCCTGCTCGACTCACCGACCTACGGTGGCCGCTCATGGCTCGCGCACGCGACGCTCGGCACGGGGGTCAAGGTCCAGAACCAACTACAGTACGAAATCGTTTGCGTGCGGGCGCCAAAGACGCTCGCGCGCTACTTCAAGCAAGCCGGGTATCGGACCGTGCTCGCTCAGCCCGGTACCACTCGCGCCTGGCCGAAGGGCGAGTTCTATGGCTTCGATCAGAAGTACTACCTCTGGAACTTCGATTACCAGGGGCCCCCCTTCTCGTGGGCCACGATGCCGGACGAGTACGTGCTCGACTTCTTGGGAAGGAAAGAGCTCGTCACGCCGTCCAAGCAACCGCTCTTCATCCAGTACACGCTGGTCTCGAGCCACGCTCCCTGGAGCGACGTCCCGCTGCCTGTTCCGGATCCGAAGCTCATCGGCAACGGCGCGCTCTATCACGAGCTGCCGCGCCTCACCTTCCCGGTCGAGTGGCCCCATTTCGAGAACGCGTCGGAGCCCTACATCACCTCCATCCTCTACGACTTCGAGGTGATCCGCCGCTTCATCACGACCTACGTTCAGGATGACGCGCTCGTGATCGTGCTCGGCGATCACCAGCCCGTGAAAGAAGTCACCGAGGGCGCTCCCTCTCACGGTGTCCCGGTTCATGTCTTCAGCCGCGACAAGGAGCTACTGGCTCCCTTTGCGCGGCGCGGCTACGTACCGGGAATGCGTCCCTCGCTCGGAGCTCCGCGCGCCGGCCTGGAGACCTTCATGGCGAGCCTGCTTTCCGACTTTTCCCAGAAGAAACCATGAGCACCCGGCGACAATTTCTCACCGCGAGCGGTACGCTCGCCATCGGCCCGCTGTTCACCGCGTGTGGGGACGGCGAGTCCACCAGCACGGAGGTGTCCGGGCGAGTCTTTCGCCACGGCGTCGCGAGCGGCGATCCGCTCACCGATGCGGTCGTGATCTGGACGCGGGTCACGTCCGAGGACGACTCCCCCGTGACCGTCGAGTGGGAGATGGCGACGGACGCGGAGCTGTCGGACGTCGTGGCCGCCGGGGAGCTCGACGCCGAGCCGTCGCGCGACTTCACCGTGAAGATCGACGTCACCGGTCTCGAGCCGGGGACGACCTACTACTTTCGATTTCGCGCCCTGGGACAGTCCTCGCCGCTCGGTCGGACGCGGACGATCTCCGCGAGTGCAGAGCGCCTGCGCGCGGCCGTGGTGTCCTGCGCGAACTACCCGTTCGGCTTCTTCAACGTCTACGCTCGGATCGCGGCGCGCGCGGATCTGGATCTCGTGATCCACCTCGGCGACTATTTTTACGAGTACGCGGAGGGCGTCTACGGGCCGGGCGCGGCGATCGGGCGGGCGAGCGTCCCCGAGCACGAGACGACTACCCTCGAGGATTATCGCGCCCGTCACGCGCACTACAAGGGCGATCCGGACTTGCAAGCCGTGCACCAGCAGCACCCCTTCGTGCCGGTCTGGGACGACCACGAGGTGGCGAACGACGCATGGAAGGAGGGCGCTCAGAACCACGACGCCAGCGAGGGCGACTACCTCGATCGCAAGCGCGCGGCGCAGCGAGCGTATTTCGAGTGGATGCCGATCCGAGAGCTCGACGGCGAAGCGCGCGTCTATCGGAGCTTTCGCTTCGGCGACCTGGCGGACCTCTTGATGCTCGACACGCGACACGACGGCCGCGGCCGTCCGGCGGACGACGCGTGTGATCTCGCGGATCTCGCGTCCGAAGAGCGGAGCTTGCTCGGCAGCGAACAAGAGCGCTGGTTCGAAGACGAGCTCGTCGCCTCGCAGGAACGAGGCACGCGCTGGCGCCTGGTAGGTCAACAGGTGATGGTGGCGCAGCTGATGAACCCGGCCTCGAGCGACCCGTGCGCGCTCAACGTGGACGGGTGGGACGGCTACGCCGCGAGCCGCGAGCGCTTCTTCGACGCGATCACGGAGAACGAGCTCGACAACGTGGTGGTCCTCACGGGCGACATCCACTCGAGCTTCGCCTGCGAGCTCGCGCGCGATCCCTTCGATCCGGAGAGCTACGACCCCGCGACGGGAGCGGGCAGCCTCGCCGTGGAGCTCGTCACCCCCGCCGTCACCTCACCGAGCATCGAAGATCTCGACACGGCGACTACGCTGGGCCAGGTGATCTCGCAGTCGAGCCCGCACCTCAAGTTCGTGGATCTGTTCCACCGCGGGTACTTGCTGCTCGACGTCACGCCCGAGCGCCTGCGAGCGGAGTGGTACCACGTCGATACGATCGCCGCGCCGAGCGCCGCGGAGTCGCTCGCGCGCGCCTTCGAGGTCCAGAGCGGCAGAGCGACGCTCGTCGAAGTCGAAGGCGCCGCCGAGGCGCGCGACGACGCGCCCGAGCTCGCTCCCTGACTCGCATGTCGCACGACGGCTCGAACCGAACCGTCACGCTAGCGGAGTGAGCGCGGGCATCTTCCATTCGCCGCGGATCACGGCGTCGCCGGGGCCGTACAGGCGCGCGACGACGTGATAGGGGCCGCGCGGCGCGGGTAGCCAGTTGTTCTCGCGCTCCTTGCCCGGTGACTCGTGCCCCAGGTAGAGCGTGAGGCTCCCGTCGGAGTCGTAGACCAGGTTCGGCGTGCGATCTCCGATGGAGTAGCGGGCAAGTGGATTCGCGTACAGAAAACGCTCCGCGTCGTAGAGCGTGATCGACCAGAAGAACTTCGCGGGTGGAAGCTTGCCCTTCGGAAAGCGCAGCGTCGAGAGCGCGCGCCCGTCGCCGGTCGTTCCAGAGTAGTAGGCCTCTTCGACGGCGTTGCCGTAGAGACCCATCGCGGCGGCGACGTCGCGCTTGAGGTAGTCCTGTCCCAGGAACTCTCGAGTCCCGAAGAGACCTCTCGAGCTCTTGGTCGCGGCGACGCGCGCCTTGATCACGGACTCGGCGTCCCTCACCCCTGCGGCGATCGAGGCCAGGAGCCGCGGATCCAAGCGCTCGGCGTCGAAGGGCGCGCCGGGGGCGACGCCGATGCGCTCGAAGCGCTTTCGTAGCGCGACCTCGCTCGGATGAGGAGGGTCCGCGAGGGTGAGCAAGAAGTTCAGGTAGCCGATGAAATCGTGGGTGCGCGCGCGAACGGGGTCGTAGGGCGGGAACGACAGCTTCGGCGCAGGTGGAGGCGCAGCCCGACCCTGATAGGCGCTGAGCGGCTGAAGGCGATAGCGCTCCTGCAGCATCTTGAGCGTCTCCACATCGTCGGGCCCGTCGAGCTCGGTGCGTCCGAGCACGCCGACGACGTCGGTCTCGGCGTGAAATACCTTATTGAACGCGTGCCCTGGTTCGGCGCGGTAGCTCGGGCCGGCGATCAGGTAGTCACCCGCGTCGAACCCCGTGGAGCGCACTCCGACGTAGCCGACGATGTAGGTGAACAGATCGACGAGCTGGAAGACGTAGTAGCGGTCGTGCGGCACCGCGGGCACGCGCAGCACCATCGGCTCGGCGCGTAAGTCGAGCCAGGCGAGCGAGTACGGCGTGTCGTTGTTCGGCGTGACGATGTCGCGGTTCGCCGGCGTGAACGGCTCCGAGTAGTGTCGAAAGACGTTGAACCCACCAAGGTACTCCCTGGCGGACGGGTCGACGGCCTGCCGGTACCAGGTATCGTAACTCCGCAGCATGGCGAAAGCGTAGAGGTAGGCGTCCCTGGCGATCGCTCTGGCTTCGCTCGCCCCGACCGCCGCGGTCTGCTCGGTTTGCACGCGACTTCCCTCCGAGAGACAGGGTAGGCACGCGCCCGGCGTGTACAAGGAGGGCATCCTGCCTCGCCTTGGACTGGAGGGAGCTGTTACGTTCGTGGACCGCGCGCGATGTCTTGGTCGGAGGTCCTTTACGGAGCGGTCGGGGTCATCGTCTTCTTCGGCGCGACTCGCGGAGGCCCCGCAGAGCTCTACTCGCTCGGCGGGGACCTGCTACGAAAGCGGTGGACGCGCTCCGCGCTCTGGATCGGTCGCCTGCTCGCTGCCGTACCCGTGCCCGGCTACCAGGTGCGTGGATGGCTCCTGCTCATCGACTCGTACCGGGCGCGAGGGAGCGCCGGGCGCGCCGCGAAGGTCGCCACGAAATTCCTAGAGTACCTGTCCACCACCTTCGAGGAGTGCCAATGGCATTGGCTGAACTCCGTGATCGACGCGCTCGTGAGCGCCGGTCGGTATCGAGAAGCCGTAGCGGCTCAGGCTCGCTGGTCGGCGCGGGGGCGGCGCTCCGGGCGAGACAGTGACCCAGTGAGCTACGCCTTCACCCAGATCAACCGCGCGGAGGCGTTCTTCGAGCTCGGCGAGTCGGCAGAGGCGCTTTCGCTCCTCGAGCACGCGAGGCCGCTCGCCGAACCTGACGCTGTCGCTCGGAATGGGCTCCTCTGTCTCGAAGCCTGGATCTCGATCCACGAAGGTGAGCTCGAGCGCGCTCGAGATCGCTTGGCGCGAGTCGACGTCGCGGCGCTTTCGCCGGTCTACGCCGCGGAGGTGCACTACACGTGGGCAGCGTACGAGCGAGAGGCGAAGGATCTGGAGCACGCGCTCCAACACGCCGAACGCGGCCTACAGAGCTCGGTCCGACCCTCGAGCGAGCGCAACGGGCTCTTCATGATCGCGAGCATCGAGGCGCTGCGCGGGAACCACGCGCGAGCCAAGGAGCATTTCGAGCGCGCCGTTGGGCATCACTATCGGGGTCAAGGCGCGGACGGGCTCTTTCGCTACGCCGAGTTCCTCGAGAGGACGGAGGGGGCGCACGCCGCGGAGCCGGTCTATGGGCTCTTGATCGAGCGAGACGGCGAGAGCGCGCTCGCGACGCACGCCCGCCGTCGGATCTCGAAGCTCGCTGCCTAGGCGCGATCCTCAGAAGGCCGCGTCGAACACCACTTCGCCCTCGACACCGACCTGGTACGCCGAGACGCGCCGCTCGAAGAAGTTCGTCACTTCCTGCACGTCCTGGAGGTCCATGAAGGAGAAGGGGTTCTTCGTGCCGTAGCGCTTGCCGAGCCCGAGCGTGACCAGGCGCTGGTCCGCACAGAACTCGAGGTAGGAGCGCACGTCGCGCACCGAGAGGCCGGCGACTCCGCCCGCGAGGAGGTCCTCCGCGAACTGGGTCTCGCACTCGATCGCCTCGTCGAGCATGCGAGCGATGGCATGCTCGAGATCCTGATCGAAGAGCTCGGGCTCTTCGCGACGCACCGTCTTCACCACCTCGAACGCGAAGGCCATGTGCGCGCTCTCGTCGCGGAAGACCCAGTTGGTGCCCGCAGCGAGCCCGTGCAAGAGCCCGCGCGAGCGCAGGAAGTAGACGTAGGCGAACGCGCCGAAGAAGAAGAGCCCCTCGATGCAGGCGGCGAAGCAGATCAGGTTCAGGAGGAACTGCTTGCGCTCGGCGTGGCTCCCGAGGTGCTCCACGCGCGCCATGGAGTCGAGCCAGCGCAGGCAAAAAGCGGCCTTCTTCTGGATCGAAGGGATGTTCTCCACGGCGGCGAACGCGCGGTGCCGATCCTCGGGATCGGGCACGTAAGTGTCGAGCAGCGTCAGGTAGAACTGCACGTGCAGCGCCTCTTCGTAGAGTTGGCGCGACAGGTACATGCGCGCCTCCGGCGCGTTCAGGTGCCGGTACAGCGAGAGCACCAGGTTGTTCGCGACGATCGAGTCGCCGGTCGCGAAGAACGCGACCAAACGCTGAACGAGGTGCCGCTCCGCGTCGGTCATCTTGTTCTTCAGGTCACCGACGTCCGTGGCGAAGTCGACTTCCTCGACGGTCCACGTGTTCTTGATGGCGGCCCGGTACATCTCGAAGAACGCCGGGTACGCCATCGGGCGCAGGGTGAGGCACAGCCCGGGGTCGAGCAGCCGCGCAGGACGCTTGACGGCGCTCACTGGCACGCCTCGCAGGTTTCGGGGTTCTCGAGCGAGCAGATCACGGCCTTCTCGGCGCTCTCCACGCTGGGCGGGGGAGGGGTCCAGCCGCGTTCGGCGTGGGGGTTCGCCTCGCGCGCGGGGCTCGGCGTGCTCGGCGCTTCCACCGTGGCCTTGGCGATGCGCGTGGCCGGGCGCGAGCGCAGGTAGTACGTGGTCTTGAGGCCGCGCTTCCAGGCGTAAAAGTACATGCTGGAGAGCTGCCCGATGTTCGGGCTCTCGATGAAGAGGTTCAGCGACTGGCTCTGATCGATGAAGGCGCCGCGATCGGCCGCCATGTCGATGAGCGACCGCATCGGGATCTCCCACACGGTCCTGAACACTTCACGGAGTGACGCGGGCAGCTCCTCGAACCCCTGAACGGAGCCCTCGGCGAGCTTGAGCTTGCTGCGCGTCGCCTCGGTCCAAAGCCCGGCCTCCTTCAACGCCGTGACGAGGTAGCGGTTGACCTGAATGAAGTCGCCCGAGAGCGTCTCTCGCTTGAACAGGTTCGAGACCTGAGGCTCGATGCACTCGTACGAGCCCGCGATCGAGGCGATGGTGGCGGTGGGAGCGATCGCGATCAGGAGCGAGTTGCGGAGCCCGACGCTCGCGATCTGCGCGCGCAGTGCGTCCCACCTTTCGCTGTCTTCGGGGAAGACGTTCCAGGCGTCGAACTGGAGCTCGCCGCGAGCGGTGCGGGTCTCGTCGAACGACGGATGGCGGCCCTTCTCGGCCGCGAGCTCCACGGAGGTGGAGAGCGCGTTGTAGTAGATCTCAGCGGAAATTCTGCGCGAAAGCGCGCGCGCCGCGGGCGCGTCGAACGGCAGGCGCATCTGGAAGAAGACGTCCTGAAGGCCCATCAAGCCGAGGCCGACGGGGCGCCAGCGCTGGTTCGAGGCGCGCGTGGAAGCGATCGGGTAGTAGTTGAGATCGATCACGCGATCGAGCTGACGCACGGCGGTGCGCACGGTGCGCGCGAGCTTCTCGAAATCGAAGCCGACGCTGCCGTCACCCCGGACGAGGGTGTGACGCCCGAGGTTGATCGAGCCCAGGTTGCAGACGGCGCTCTCGCTGCTCGACCTGACCTCCAGGATCTCGGTGCACAGGTTCGAGAGGTGAACGGTGCGGCCCGGCAGCGCGGTCTGGTTGCACGCGCGGTTCGACTTGTCCTTGAAGGTCATCCAGCCGTTGCCGGTCTGGGCGAGGGTCCGCATCATGCGCGCGTAGAGCTCGCGCGCCCGGACGGTCTTGGTCGCGAGCCCCGCGTCCTCGGCGTCGGCGTAGCGCTGATCGAACGCGTCGCCGTAGAGATCCGGAAGGTCGGGCACGAGCTTCGGATCGAACAGGCTCCAGTCGCCGTCGGCCTCGACGCGCTTCATGAACAGATCTGGCAGCCAGTTCGCGAGGTTCAGGTTGTGGGTGCGGGCGGCCTCGTCGCCCGTGTTGTCGCGCAGCTCGAGGAATTCCTCGATGTCCGCGTGCCAGGGCTCGAGGTAGACGCAGCACGCCCCCTTGCGCTTGCCGCCCTGATTCACCGCGGCCACGGAGGCGTCGAGCGTCTTCAGCCAGGGGACGATGCCGTTCGAGTGACCGTTGGTGCTCTCGATCAAGGAGCCGCGCGAGCGCACGCGGTGGTACGCAAGCCCAATGCCGCCCGAGAATTTCGAGAGCAGCGCGATGTCCGTATACTTCTGATAGATGGTCTCGAGGTGATCGTCGGGCGAGTCGAGCAGGAAGCAGCTCGAGAGCTGCTCGTGACGCGTCCCCGAGTTGAAGAGCGTGGGAGAGCTCGGCAGGTACTCGAGCGACGAGAACAACCGGTAGAGCTCGAGCGCCTCGCTCACGGTCTCCGAGAGGGCGCACGCGATGCGCAAGAAGAATTGCTGAGGCGTCTCGATCACGAGGCGCGTCTTCGGGTGCTTGAGGAGGTAGCGATCGTAGACGGTGCACAGGCCGAAGTACTCGAACTCGCGGTCGCGAGCGGGCTCGAGCGCGTCGTTCAGTTTGCGCGCATTTTCAGCCACGAACGCCTGCAAGCGGTCGTTCACGAGGCCGAGGCGGTGACCGGTCGCGACCGACTGGGAGAAGGCGTGGATCTCCTGGTTCCTGACCTCCTTGTCGATGTAGGTCGAGAGCAGGCGCGCCGCGAGCTTCGCGTACTCGGGCTCTTCCGAGATCAGCGCGGCGGCGGTTTGGATCGAGAGTTGATCGAGCTCGCGCGTCGTCGCGCCGTCGTAAAGCCCGCTGATGGTCTTGGTCGCGACGCGGAGCGCGTCCACGTCGTGGAGGCCGGCGCACGAACGGCTGACCGCGCGCACGATCTTGTTCAAGTCGACGGGCTCGCTCGAGCCGTTGCGCTTGCGAACGCGCATCGACGTCTCGGGGTAGAGGCTGTCGCTCGACTCGGTCTTGGTGTTTCGCAACGGCGCCTGGCCGTTACCGGTGGTGACGATTTCGCTCAGCATGGTTCCTCCGCGGTGACGAGCGGTACCGGACCGCTCGAGGGAGCTCCGCGAGGAACGAGATCGCCGGACGAAGCGCACACGGCATGCCGGAGAGCCTCGAACCGACCTTCCCGCCTCCCGCGAGGCTCCAGGTCAAAGCCGGCTCGGATGTCTCTCCAGACCGGATGCTGGCAGGTCTTCGGGCTCACGAGCGCGCCGGCCGTCCGGCACCTACTGTCCATGGCTTCCCGAGCTCGAAGCTCAGTGCCCTAGGTGGAGGTCGTTCTCGCTTACCGCTGCGGGGCAGCCCCGGAATTTCGCCGGGTTCCCTTTTCAGCCCTGATCGTCCGAGCGCTGCTCAGGCGGTCAGAGCACCAACACGGCGGCCAACATATTGGGGTCAGGGTGGTGGTGTCAACCAACATATAGGGGTCCACTGGAGGTTTGTGCAGGCCGGCTAACCGGGCTCGCTCCTCTGATCCGTGAGCGGAGCGTAAGGTCACTTCACGCGGCACTGGCGCGACCAACGGCGGCGCGTCGAACTCCGGCGGCTCGGCGAGCGGCGGCACTTCGGCGAACGGCGGCGCGAGCGGGAGCACCGGCACCGGAGGCACGGGTGGCGCGCCCGAGCCCGGCGCTTGCGGAATGACCGCCGAGCGCGTGCGCATCACGGAGATCGACGTGGGCGCGAACATCGATCACAACGAGACTGACGAGAACGTCTCGAAGCTCGACGCGAGCGACCAGGTGACGGGCAGCGCGCTCGGCTTCGACGCGGAGGATTTCGGCGATCTCTACGCCGACGACGCGGGCGGCGCGCTCTTCCTCACGCGACCGAAGGATTGTGGCTCCGCGGACCTCCTGTGCGGCACGGAGCCGAAGCCGACGAGTCCTTGCTTCGACCTCTTTCTCGTGCGTTTCTCTTCTTCACGCCTCCGAACGGCGGCGGTGACGCGACCCTCGATCAGGATCTCGACCTCGCCGTCGAAAGCGGCGTGAACGAGCGCGCACCGCACCTCGCGCGCTACGGCGCCGATCGCTTGCTCGCCGCGTGGGAGAGCTCTTCACAGGCGGGAGATCTCTCCCCGAACGACGCGAACCGGAAGCTTTACGTGCAGACCCGAAGCCTCGCGACGGGCGCGGCCGAAGGCGCGCCGCTCGAGGTCGAAGTTCGCGGCAGCCGCCACCAGGATTTCGTCGCGTTCCCCGACGGCAGCGTCGCGTATGCGGCGCCTGGTAGCTCGGCGAGCAAGATCGAGATCGTCGCGCATCTTGCCGTGTTCAGGGTGATTTTTTCCGATCCTCGGCTCGAGCGGCGCGCCGCTGCTACGATGTCGGACCCATGGCGAAGGCCGCGCAAAGGCACGCTGACGATCTCCGGGAGGCCTTGAGGCTCGCGGTCTGCGCGACCACCGGCGTCACGGAGATCGTCGAGGCCATGCACCGCCGCATCGGAAGCGGCGCAGGTGTGCTCGGTCAGCCGCTCGCCGTCCCGGCACGGGTCGTCACGAAGATCGCGTACGGTAACGTGCGGTTCGTGACGCGCCTGGTCGGAGCGGTGGGCGATCGAGTGCTCCGCGAGCTCGAGCCGCTGCTCGGTGAGAGCGTCTCGGGGCCGGAACGCGACGCCGTCGTCGCCGTCCTGAACGGCGTGTTCGGTGACTGGTTACGAGAGACCGGAAGCCCTCTCGCGCTCGAGCTCGTTCTCCGCAGAGAAGGTGCGGGATCGAAGGCGCTCGTCCTCGTGCATGGCTCGTCGATGAACGATCGCCAATGGGAGAGGCGAGGTCACGATCACGGTAGCGCTCTGGCCCGCGACGGCGGCTTTACACCCGTGTACGTGCGCTACAACAGTGGCCTATCCATCGCCGAGAACGGCAGGCTGCTCGCGGGGCGCCTCGATGATCTCGACGAGGTGCAGGAGCTCGCGATCCTCGGGCACAGCATGGGCGGGCTGGTCGCTCGCAGCGCTTGCCACGCGGCCGAGTTGGAAGGGCGACCCTGGCGCAAGAAGCTGCGCTCGCTCGTCACGCTGGGTACTCCGCACGCAGGCGCGCCGCTCGAACGTTATGGCAGCCTCTTGGAGGCTCTTCTGCCCATCAGTAGCTACAGCGCGCCGCTCGCGCGTCTCGGTCGCATCCGCAGCGCAGGTATCACGGACATGCGCTACGGGCTCCACTTGCCTCTACCCGCCGGTGTCGAGTGCCACGCGATCGCAGCAGGCAAGGACCGGCTCGTCCCGGTTGCGAGCGCGCACGGAGCCTTTCCTCCCGCACACTGCTCGATCGTACCCGGTGCGAGCCACCTCGATCTGCTCTCGAGCCTGGACGCGTACGAGACGATCCGGCGCGCGCTCTCAGCGCTGTGCTAGGTTGCGTTTCGATGGCTGATTCGACGGAGGAGCTCTACGACGAGAACGGCGTCGACTTGAGCTTGGTCCGCTACACCCTGGGGCTGACCCCCACGGAGCGGCTCAAGGCGATCGAGAACTTCATGAACGCCATCGCGACGGTGAAGCACCTTCCCTCGTCCGTCGACGACGAGGCTACTGATTTCGCTGAGCGCTAGCCGTGCCCGTCTTCGATCTAGCAACGCTCATCGGGGTGCTCTGCACCGAGCGCGTCGAGTTCTTGCTGGTTGGGGGCGTCGCTGCGGCGCTGCAGGGGGCTCCTGTGCTGACCCAGGACGTCGACGTCGTTTACCGAATCGAGGAAGGGAACCTCGATCGTCTCGAGCGGGTATTGAACCAACTCGGCGCGGTGGCGCGCGGCGATCCTCGGCGCCTGCGCTTCGACAAATCGCATCTTCGGACGCGTGGACACGAGCTCGCCTCGACGAACGCCGGTCCTCTCGATCTGCTCGGTGCAATCAACGAGGACCTCGGATACGAGGAGCTCGTGGGTTCGGCTGACGAGTTGGAGGTCGCCGGCTATCGGATCCGGGTCCTCTCTCTCGAGCGCCTCATCGACTTGAAGCGTCAGCTGGGGCGCCCGAAAGATCTCGCCATGCTCCCCGTTCTGGAAGCGACGCTTCGAGAGCGGAACCGCAGCTCTTGACGGTGGGCCAAGCACCCACCTCTCCTCGAATCGAGCTCTAGAACTTTGGCTCGGCTCACGCGTATCCGTGGGCCGATGTCGAAAGTGCCTGGAATCGCGGTCGCCCTCGGAGTCCTTCTGACAACAGCGGGCTGCGCCGCGACGAAGGTTGCACCGGGCCCTGTCCCTTCGGCGAGCGCACCCGGCGACGCCGATCCGCATCGACCGAGGGCAAGCGTCGTTTCCAGCGTGGACGACCCGAACGCGCTGGCGGTGTCCTCGGTGATCCGGAAAGTCACGGTCTACTCGGATCGGGCGCTGGTGACCCGTCAAGGCACGATCAAGCTCGCGACCGGGCCTACCGTGTACGCCTTCCGGCAGCTGCCGGGTTGGGTCGACGAGGGCTCGGTACGGGTCGCGGCCTCCGCGGGGAAGATCGTGGATGTGCGGGTCGTCAGGGGCTACCTGGCTCGCCAGAGCGAGCCCCGGTTCGTGGAGGCGGAAGCGGAAGCGCGCGCCCTGGACGAGCGCCTCGTCGCGCTCGACGACGAGCTCGCGGTGCTCGAAGCGCAAGCCAAACAGATCGAGGACATCAAGGCGTTCTCACTCGACCGGTTGAACAAGGACGTCATGACAGCTCTTCCACCTTCTGCCGGCGCATTCGGAGGAAGCGTGGGAGTGACGACCTACGAGGGCGTGGTCGACTTCATCGCGAAGAAGCTGCGAGAGATCGCGAAGGGACGCCGCGCGGTGCACGCGGAGCGCCAGGTGCTCGTCCCCCAGATCGAGGCGAAGAAGAAGCTGCTCGAAGAGCTGCGCGCGCTGACCCAGCTCGAGGAGACCAAGGTCCTCGTCACCGTGCAGGGTCGTGCGGCTGCGGACGCCGAGCTCGAGCTCACCTACCTTCTGCCCGGCGCGACCTGGGAAGCGGCGCACGAGGTCCGGGTCACGAACGGCGAGGCGACGGCGGTCGAGGTCACTTCGTACGCCGTCGTCACTCAGGCGAGCGGGGAGGATTGGGACGACGCCGAACTGACCTTCTCGATGCAGTCGTCCTCCGCCGCCGTTCGCATCCCCGAGCTCGAAGCGCTCACCCTCGGGGATACGCCGGTGCGGCCCCAGATCATCGAGGCGCGCTCCGCCTCCTTCAGGCGAGCGGAGGCCGCGTTCCAGGGTCAGAATCGCCTCTGGAACAAGCGCGTTCAGGGGATGAATTCGACCAGCAACTTCGAGGAGAGCTACCAGTCGAATTTCGAGTCGTTGCAAGTGACCCAGAGCAAGACCGTCCAGATCTTCCAGAGCCTGCAGCAGCGCGGCACGACCTCACAGTTCAAGGCCATGAGCAGCACGCGCGTCCGAGCCGACGGGCGCTCGGTGCGGGTCCCGATCGGGCACGCCGACCTGAAAGCCAAGAAGGCCATCGTCGCTGCCCCCGAACAATCGCTCAACGCCGCGCAAACGCTCGAGACGCGAAACGAGAGCGGCCAATCGCTCCTGCCCGGCAGCGTCGCCCTGTATCAGGGAGGCGCGTTCCTCGGCATGACGAACGTGGACTTCGTCGCGGATGGCGAAGAGTTCGCTCTATTCTTGAGCGTCGCCGATCAGCTCAAGATCTCCCGCGTCCTCGACAAGAAGCGCAGCGCCCTCGTCCGCAAGCAGCGCACCCAGATGCAGCTCGCCTTCGTCGTCACGGTCGAGAACCTCTCGAACCAGGCCGTACCGCTCGAGCTCGCCGATCGTATCCCCGTCTCCGAAGATCGGGATATCGTGATCAGCGGCATCAAGGTCAGCCCCGACGTGAAGCCCGACTCGAAAGGGATCTTGCGCTTCCCTCTCACCCTGCAGCCGAAAGAAAAGCGGAAGATCGAGATCCAGTATCAGATCGAATACCCGCCGACCCTGGTGCTCGAGATGCGGCGCAACCCGAACGGCGCGAGCCCCGCTCCGCCCCCCGCGAGCGGGCCCTTCTTGCCCGCTCCGCGCAAGTCGTACGACTTGAAAGAGGACATCCTCCACCTGGAGGACGCGTTCTGAGCACGCCTCGGGCGCGTTGCCGTGTCCAACAGTCCGCGGAGATCGATTGGCGCGTTCTAGGAAGGGTCGGAGGGGTGAGCCGTACCATGGGGCACCGTGATTCGACGTGACCTGTCGCGAGCGCTGCTGCTAGTGGCGGCGCTCGCACCTGGTTTCATGCCCAAGATCTGCGCCGCGCAAGAGGTCGAAAGGGAGCGAGTCGTCGTCCTGGAGCGCCACCTGGATCGATGGAGTAGCGGTGGCTGGTTTGCTCCGTACGCGCCAGCCGTCGTGGGAGCCATAGGACTGGGCGGCGCCGCCACGATGGCGCTGGTGGAGGTCGACGAGGGAAAGGACGGTCGCTGGTACGTCGTCGGAGGCGCTGCGGGCTTGGGTGTGGTGAGCCTCGGTTCGTATCTTGCGCCGATCGACTATCGCGGGAACATCGTGGCTGCCGCGCTCAGCCTGCCGGCCTTCGGCATCGCCCTGGGGGCTCACGACACCGAGGGCAATACCGCTGCGAATGACGTCACGTTGTTCGGTTTCGCGGGGGGCGTCGGCGGGTTCTCGGCGCTTTCGTTGGTCGATCTCGCGCTGACGAGACCGATCAGCTCGTACACGCTCTACCGCCATCGTCAGCGACTGGAGAAGAATCGCGGGCGCATGACTCGCGCCGAAATCGAACGAATGGAGAGCGACTACGCCTTGACCGAGCGCGCGCTGCCCCGATGGTCCTTCGGGGTACCGCTCATGCTGGGCGGCGTGGTCGCGTTCGCGCCCGGCGTTCGACGGTGAGGTGAGCGACAACGATCGTGCGCTCGCGGCCGCGGTGGGAGCCGGAGTCTTCGGCCAGGGCGTGCTCACGTTCGTTCTTGGCCTGACGGGCGAAAGGGCTGACTACAGCTCCTATGTCGAGGAGCTCGGACAGTTCGAGCTCGCGCCTATTGGGCCCCGAGGCAGCGCCGGGGTCACTCTCCGCAAGGTGTTCTAGCCGGCAAGCGAGTGCGCTCCGCTCACCGGCTAGGTTCCTTCTCGCCTATCGTGTCGCTAGCTCGCTGCGCGCCTGCTTGGCGGCGGCGACCATGTTCTCGAGCGCGGCCTCGACTTCGGGCCAGGCGCGCGTCTTGAGCCCGCAGTCGGGGTTCACCCACAGCTTTTCGGGGGGCAGCACGGAGGCGGCGCGGCGCAAGAGGTCGAGCATTTCGTCCGAGCTCGGGACGCGCGGCGAGTGGATGTCGTACACGCCGGGGCCGATCTCGTTCGGGTAGCGGAAGCGCGCGAAGTCTTCGAGGAGCTCGAGCTTGGAGCGGGAGGTCTCGATCGAGATCACGTCCGCGTCGAGCGCGGCGACGGCGGGCAAGATGTCGCCGAACTCCGAGTAACACATGTGGGTGTGGATCTGCGTGTCGTCGCGCACGCCGGAGGTGGCGACCTTGAAGGCTTCGACGGCCCAGTCGAGGTAAGCGGACCACTCGGCCTTGCGCAGGGGCAAGCCTTCACGCAGAGCGGGCTCGTCGACCTGGATCATGGAGATGCCCCCGGCCTCGAGGTCGCGCACCTCGTCGCGCAGGGCGAGCGCGATTTGGAGGCAGACCTTGCTGCGAGGGAGGTCGTCGCGCACGAACGACCACTGCAGGATGGTGACGGGGCCGGTGAGCATGCCCTTCATGGGGCGGCGCGTGAGCTCTTGCGCGTAGCGCGCCCACTCCACGGTCATGGCGCGCGGGCGAGCGACGTCACCGAACAAGATGGGCGGCTTGACGCAGCGGGAGCCGTAGCTCTGCACCCAGCCGTTGTGCGTGAAGAGGAAGCCCGAGAGCTGCTCGCCGAAGTATTCGACCATGTCGGTGCGCTCGAACTCGCCGTGCACGAGCACGTCCAGGCCGAGCGCCTCTTGATTGGCGACGCAGCTCGCGGTCTCGGCGCGCAGGAACGATTGATAGTCCTCCTGGGTCATCTTGCCCGCGCGAAACGCGGCTCGCGCTCCGCGAACGTCGGACGTTTGAGGGAAGGAGCCAATAGTGGTGGTAGGGAGGGGCGGTAGCGCGAAACGGGCGCGTTGCAGGCGCTCGCGCTCGGTGAACGGGGCCTTGCGCTCACGCATGGCCTTGCCGATCGAGAGCACGCGCGCCCGGACGGCTGGCGAACGCGTCCGTGGAGAAGCTTCGCGCGAGCGAAGCGCGGCGCGCGACTCGACGAAGAGCGGCGCGTCGGGAGCCTCGACCAGCGTGGCCGCTTCCGCGAGGGCGCGGAGCTCCGCGAGCTTCTGAGTGGCGAAAGCGAGCCAGCCCTTCACTTCGGGATCGAGCGTGGTCTCGGCCTCGAGATCGAGGGGGACGTGCAAGAGGGAGCACGAGGACGCCACCATGACCCGCTCTTCTCCGAGGGCCTTCACGGCGCGGCGTACGAGCGCGTGAGCGCGGTCGAGGTCGGTGCGCCAGACGTTACGCCCATCCACCACGCCGAGCGAGAGCAGCATGGTCGTGGGGAGAAGGGGGCACACCCGTTCGAGCTCTTCGGGGCCGCGAACCAGGTCGAGGTGCAAACCCTCGCAGCCCGACTCGAGCGCGAGCGGCAAGTTGTCGCCGAGCGCGCCGAAGTAGGTGGTGAGCAGGAGCTTCGGCCGCGCGGCGAGCGCCGAGAGGCGAGACAGCGCGCGGCGGTAGGCGGCCTTCCCCTCGTCACTCAAATCGGTGACGAGGCACGGCTCGTCGAGCTGAACCCACGCGACCCCCTTCTGGTTCAAGAGCGCGAGGAGCTCTGCGTAGACGGAGAGCAAATCGTCGAGCAAGTCGAGAGGCCCGGCCTCCGGCGGCGCCCCCGGCGCGAGCTTCGAGAGCAAGAGGAACGTGACCGGTCCGACGAGCACCGGCCTCGGTTCGACGCCGAGGGAGCGCGCTTCGTCGATCTCGTCGAGGAGCTTCTTCGGGTCGAGCTCGAAGCGCTGATCGAGCGCGAGCTCGGGGACGATGTAGTGGTAGTTGGTGTCGAGCCACTTCGTCATCTCGAGCGCCGGAAGGTCGAGGTTCGACGCGGGATCTTGCAGGCCTCGCGCCATCGCGAAGTAGCGCCTCAGCGGGTCGGTGACGGCTCGGTAGCGCACAGGCACGGCTCCGACGCACACGGCCATATCGAGCACGTGGTCGTAGAGCGAGAAGTCGTTGCACGGGACGTGATCGAGCCCGGCCGCGTGCATCGAGCGCAGGTGGCGCTGCCGGAGCGCGGCGCTCGTGGCTGCGAGCTCGCTCGCGGTGCTACGGCCGGACCAGAAGTGCTCGAGAGCCCGCTTCAACTCCCGTGCGACGCCGATACGAGGGTGACCTAGACAACTGGATAGTACTGACACGCGATCTCTCCTGGTCGCTCAGCGCGACCCGTGATTTCGGGTCGGCTCAGACAGGCGCGGGCGCGCGCTCGACTCGTGAGCAGGAGCGCTGCTCGCCGTTCGCCGTTAGGCTAACCACGCTCTCGAGCAGGCTCGAGAACGCGGCGATTTTCTGGCGAAAGATGTCGGGCATGGGCACACGTGTCCCCGCGCTTCCGAAGAAGCGTGTGGCCGACCTGTCGCTCCCGCGAGCAACGAGAAGCCATGAAGAAGGCGGCGCAGTCCCGTTCCGGTCGAGCTGTTCGACCGTCTGGACCAGACCGCCTCCCGCGAGGCTTCGGGTCGAACCGGCTCGGTGAATTCCGAGGCCGGGTGCTGGCAGGTCTTCGGGCTTGCGAGAGTTTCGGCGTGTGCCGCTTGCCTACTGTCCACCGCTTCCCGCGCCCCTTGGGGCCAGTGCTCGTCGTGGAGGTCGTTCTCGTTTACCGCTGCGGGGCAGCCCCGGAATCACACCGGGTTCCCTTTTAGTCCCTGGGCTCGGGCTCAGGGCACCAACACGGCGTCGCTATTACCGGCGCGTGCGTCGGGTGTCAACGCCCGCGCTAGCGCGGGTGCGACAGCTTGCCGCGCTCTCGGCTCGGGGCGCGGTGCTAGTGGCGGCGCGTGCGTTTCACGATCCTTCTACGCAAGCTCGCGGTGTTTGCGCTCTTGATCTCGCCGATGGCGTGCAGCTCGTCGTCCGAGCCCGGTGTCAGCGTTCGCGTGCTTTCTCGCAGCGCGGGCCTTCGAACGGGCGACAGCGTAGAGAACGAGCGCGGCGAGACCTTCATGCTCGAGAAGGCCCTCGTCACGACCGTGGCGGTCGAGATCTTGCCCTGCAAGAGCGCGCTCCGAGCCTTGTGGGACCTCGCGGTG
>JAEZYO010000317.1 GCA_023419055.1 Pseudomonadota bacterium
GGCCCCGACCCACCCCTGCTCCGGTGTCCCCCACTCGGAGCACCGGCCTCGAGTGGAGCTTGTGGTTCGGCGGCAACGCGCTGGTCGATCTGCCCGCCGAGGTCGCGAGCTTGGGCGCACAAGGCGCGCTCTTCGTCGGGCGCTCGTTCTACCGCGTGGGGATCCTGGCCGATCGAACTGCGCTCGCGGGGCACCTGGACGAGGCTGAAGGCCAGGTGTGGATCAGGCGCACGTCGGTCACCGGTCGCTTCGACCTGGACCTCGAGCTCGTGTCGACCTCGTTCGTTTTCATGGGCGTCGGAGCCGGCGTTGCCGACTACAGGTTCGAGAGCGTGGCGGCGCCCGGCTTCGTCTCGACGAACGGCAAACACTTGAGCGCGCTCGTCACGGCGGAGCTCGGCGTCGGCGCCTGGTTCTTCCGCAATGGCGGCGCCTTCGCCAGCGCGCGCGTCGACGTCGCGACGGATGCGCCGGAGCTGCTCTTCGCGGCGAGGAATGTCGCCCACCTCGACCAGCCGTCACTCGCCTTTGCACTCGGGGTGATGGTGGGCCGCTGGTAACGAACCCGTAGCTTGAGAAAAGCCGCGCTCCGTCATCCTCGCACGACGACAATTCTGACCCGTCGGGCCCTCTCGACGCTCAGCTCTGGGGTGGCCCGAGCTTGTCGCGTCTTCGAGCTTTCGCCCGGTGGCTCACCGGTCGAACCGGACGCGCAGGCCGAAGAGCCCTCCGTTCGATTTGCCGGCGTTGCGAGCAGCTTTCAGAACTCGGGTTACGGCTTTCGCGCGTCGGCTCTTTTCTCACGCCAGCCCCGCTGGCGCTGCGTCACGAAGCGCACCCGCTGAGCGCGGGCTCCGCGAAAAACCTATGGTGCGGCCCGACCCTGGTCGACTCTCAACTCCTCGGTGTCGGGCCGCACCTCTTTTCTCTCCTCGCTGACGCTCGGAAGGGCGAGCCGGCCCCGGCGGGAACACCCGTCGGAGTGTCCTCAGTGGCGCTCGGAGAGCTCGTCAGCCCAGCGCTGGCCCGGCTTCGGGTCGACGGCGGCGGCTGACCTTTTCGCGCCAATTTGGCCACGAGGCCGATAACCGCACCGACAATCTTGTCGCTCGGGGAACTTTCTCGATGTTGCGGCGGCGGGTCACGGCGAGGGCTCGGAACGAGCAGAGCCCGCAACTCCGGGCAGTTAGAAACGGTGCCGTAACGATCGAGAGCCGTATTGCGCGCACTCGGCGTCGAAAAAGGCCATTCCAGAAACCCGTCTGAAATGTTCGTTCTCGCCCCGTCACGCTGACGACAAAAGTGTCGTTTATCGTCGGAATACGATCGGTTCACGGACACGAAACACGACGAGCCTCAACTTGGGGGCCGATGACAGCGAACCGATTGGTGATCGTGGGTCACGGAATGGTCGCCCACCACCTCGTAACCGTGCTCGGTGAACGAGGGCTTTCGGACCGGATGTCGGTGAGTGTGCTCGGCGAGGAACCTCGCTTCGCTTACGACCGCGTCCATCTCTCTCAGTTCTTCGAAGGCAAGAGCGCGGAAGATCTCGAGCTCGGGACGAGAGGCCAATACCAGAAGTGGGGCGTCGAGCTGGTGCTCGATACGGCCGTCAAGAACATCGACCGCGAAGCGCGCACGGTCGAGACCGCTTCCGGCGCCAAGGTCGCCTACGACACCCTGGTGCTGGCGACCGGCTCGCGGCCGTTCGTACCGCCCATCCCCGGAGCCGACGCCAAGGGCTCGTTCGTTTATCGCACCATCGAGGACCTCGAGCGCATCCGCGCCTACGCGGATCGGTCACGCGTCGGCGTCGTGATCGGTGGCGGCCTCCTCGGCCTCGAAGCCGCCAACGCGCTCAAAGCGATGGGCCTCGAGACCCACGTGGTCGAGCTTGCGCCTCGCTTGATGGCCGTACAAATCGACGACGCAGGCGGCCTGGTCCTGCGTTCGCGCATCGAGGAGCTCGGTCTCACGGTTCACACCGGCAAGACGACCGTCGGGCTCGAGCTCGACAACGGCGTGGTCCGCGCGTTGAAGTTCGCCGACGGCAGCGAGCTCGCTTGCGACATGGTGGTCTTCTCCGCCGGCATTCGCCCGCGCGACGAGCTCGCGCGCGCTTCGGGGATCAGCGTCGGGGAGCGCGGCGGCATCGCCATCGACGAGCAGTGCCGCACCTCCGACCCGGCCATTTTCGCGGTCGGTGAGTGCGCGGCCTTCAAGCACCGCTGCTACGGCCTCGTGGCGCCCGGCTATCGCATGGCCGAAGCCGTGGTCGCGGCGCTCGCGGGCGAAGAGGTCCGCATCGCCGAGTTCGACATGAGCACGAAGCTCAAGCTCCTCGGCGTGGAGGTCGCGAGCTTCGGCGACGCCTTCGGGGCCACCCCGGGCAGCCGTCAGATC
This sequence comes from Pseudomonadota bacterium, assembly GCA_023419055.1. The sequence goes on from JAEZYO010000317.1 coordinate 2,407, forward strand.
AGCCTCTTCGACAGCGTTGCCAAGGTTTACAAGAAGCTCGTCGTCAGCGAGGACGGTAAGCGCTTGCTCGGCGGAATGCTGGTCGGGGACGCCTCGGCGTACGGCGAGCTCATCGCCTACGTGCAGGGCGGCATGGATCTGCCCGCGCAGCCCGAGAGCTTGATTCTCCCGGCGGGCAGCGGAGAGCGCCCGCGTCTCGGCGTCGACGGCTTGCCCGAGAGCGCCATCATCTGCTCCTGCAACAACGTGCAGAAGGGGCAGATCTGCGCGGCCATCCGTGATCAGAAGCTCACCGAGGTCGGCGCCGTGAAGAAGTGCACCAAGGCTGGCAGCACCTGCGGCTCGTGCACCACGCTCGTCACCGACCTCTTGAAGTACGAGCTCAAGAAGGCGGGCATCGCGGTCAACGACCACATCTGCGAGCACTTTCCCCACTCTCGCCAGGAGCTCTTTCACCTGGTCAAGGTGAAGGGGATCCGCACCTTCGACGAGCTGCTCGCGAAGCACGGGCGCGGCGCGGGCTGCGAGATCTGCAAGCCCGCGGTCGCGTCCATCCTGGCCTCCACCTACAACGACTACATCCTCGAGCCCCAGCACGTCGGGCTCCAGGACACGAACGACCGCTTCCTCGCGAACATTCAGCGAGACGGGACCTATTCGGTGGTGCCGCGCGTGGCGGGCGGCGAGATCACGCCGCGCCAGCTGATCGTCCTCGGCGAGGTAGCGGAGCGCTACGCGCTCTACTGCAAGATCACGGGCGGCCAGCGCGTCGACTTGTTCGGCGCGCGACTCGAGCAGCTACCTGCGATCTGGAAGGACCTGATCGCCGGAGGTTTCGAGTCGGGGCACGCCTACGGAAAGGCGCTCCGCACCGTGAAGTCCTGCGTCGGGAGCACGTGGTGCCGCTACGGCGTCCAGGACTCGGTCGGGTTGGCCATCAAGCTCGAGAATCGTTACAAGGGGCTGCGCGCTCCTCACAAGATCAAGGGCGCCGTCTCGGGCTGCGCGCGCGAATGCGCCGAGGCGCAGGGCAAGGACTTCGGCGTCATCGCCACCGAGCGCGGCTACAACCTGTACCTCTGCGGCAACGGCGGGATGAAGCCGCAGCACGCCGAGCTCTTCGCCTCGGACATCGACGAAGAGACGGTCATCAAGTACCTGGACCGCTTCCTCATGTTCTACGTGCGCACGGCTGACCGCCTCCAGCGCACGGCGACGTGGCTGAACAAGCTCGACGGCGGCCTCGAGTACGTGAAGAAGGTCGTCATCGAAGACTCCCTCGGCATCGCGGCGGAGCTCGAAGCCGACATGCAGCACATCGTCGACACCTACGAGTGCGAGTGGAAGGCGACGCTCAAGAGCCCGAGGCGGCTCAAGCTCTTCAGGGCCTTCGTCAACACGGACGCCGCGGATCCCAGCATCGTCTTCGTCAAGGAACGCGACCAACATCGCCCGGCATTCCCGGGAGAACAGACCAGCAACTGAGCCATGGAAGGTGCAATCTTGACCGAGGAGCGTGGCGCTCCGACTGCTTCCCAGCGAGAGTGGGTAGACGTCTGTGCGCTCGATGACATCGTCCCCGGAACGGGCGTCGCGGCGTTGATCCGCGGCGAACAGATCGCCGTCGTGCGGCCGCGGCCGACCGATGAAGTCTTTGGCCTGTCGAACTTCGATCCCTTCAGCAAGGCGTACGTGATGTCGCGCGGGATCGTGGGCGACAAGGCTGGCACGCCCAAGATCGCCTCGCCCATCTTCAAGCAGAACTTCGACCTCGCGACGGGCGTCTGCCTCGACGACCCGAACGTCTCGCTCGCGGTCTACCCGGCGCGCGTGCGAGCCGGCCGCGTGGAGATCGAGGTGTCTCTAGCCGGAGGAAGCAACCCGTGACCGAATCGCGCAAGGCTTACACCGCGCTCGGGCTCTCTACCCTCGCCTTCACCGCGTGCTTCGCGCTCTGGATGCAGAACGCGGTGCTCGTGACGTACCTCACGGAGCAAGGGCTGTTCTCGTTCGACGAGGTCCAGACCGGCATCTTGCTCGGCATCCCGGTCCTCACCGGGTCCTTGCTGCGGCTCCCGGTCGGCATGCTGTCCGATCGCTACGGCGGCAAGAACGTTTTCACCGGCGTCCTCCTGCTCTCCGCGCTCGGCGCCTTCGCCCTGAGCCGCGCCCAGGACTACGCGGGCTTCGTGCTCGGCTCGCTCGGCTTCGGCCTCGCGGGGACGAGCTTCGCGGTCGGCGTCGCCTACACCAGCAAGTGGTTCACGAAGGAGCGGCAAGGCACGGCGCTCGGCGTGTTCGGCGCGGGGAACGCGGGCTCCGCGCTGTCCACCGTGTTCACGCCGATGATGCTCCAGCACTTCACCGAGCAGGGCCGTAACCCCGAGGGCTGGCGGACGGTGCCGCTCTGCTACGCGGGTCTGATGCTGCTGATGGCGGCCGCCTTCTTCTTCCTCGCGAGCCCCACCAAGCAGGGCGAAGGGAAGCTCTTGAGCCTCAAGGCGCAGCTCAGCGTCCTCGGCTCCGTCCGCGTCTGGCGCTTCGGGCTCTATTACTTCCTCGTGTTCGGCTGCTTCGTGGCGCTCGCGCAGTGGCTCGTGCCCTACTACACGAGCGTCTTCGGCGCGTCGCTCGCCACCGCAGGCTTGCTCGCCGCTGTCTTCAGCTTCCCGTCAGGCGTCGTGCGCGCGCTAGGCGGCTGGATGTCCGACCGCTTCGGCGCGAGGAAGACGATGTACGGCGTGCTCGCGATTTGCACGCTCGGCTGTCTCCTGCTGTCGGTGCCGCGCATGCAGATCACCACGGCGGGCGAGAGCGTGATCGCCAAGGGCTCCGGCGTCGTGACGGCGGTTTCCGACGAAGCCATCAGCGTCGGCACCAAGCGCTACCCGCTTCGCAAGGCGCCCCCGAGCGGAGCCGAGCCGTCGACGGTACGGACGGTGCAAGTCCCCGCCGTGCAGGTCGGTGACCGCGTGGTCCGAAAGCAGATCCTGGCGCGCGGCACGACCGAGCTGCGCTTCGAGCCGGGCATCGTGGTGTTCACCTTCCTGGTCTTCGTGGTCGGCATCGCGATGGGGATCGGCAAGGCGGCCGTCTACAAGTACATCCCCGACTACTTTCCCGGTCAGGTCGGAGTCGTCGGCGGGCTGGTCGGCGTGATCGGCGGTCTGGGCGGCTTCGTCTGCCCGATCCTTTTCGGCTACCTCCTGCGGGAGACGGGCCTCTGGACGAGCGCGTGGCTGTTCTTGTTCCTGCTCTCCGCCGCCTGCCTCTGCTGGCTGCACGTCGTGGTGCTGCGCATCGAGCGGCCGCGTTCGAAGGCCATCGAGCCCTCGGAGTCGCACCTCAAGACCGAGTCGAGCGTGACCTTGCCGTTCCCAGGAGCCACCCGTTGACCTCGATCGGGACCGTCAGCGTGGTGCCTGCCCCGGGCCGACGCAAACAAGCCCCGCGACGCTTGCCGCTCTTGCCCGTCGCTGCGCTCTTGCAGGAGCAGCGCGATCTCAGCGCAGTCGAGCGGTTCTCCGAGCGTCACGAGTCGGGGGAGGTCCCGGCGCAGGCTCGCTACTACAAGGACCTGATCCCGACGGGTCGCCCGGAACGCGGGCAGCAGCTCGCGTTCGAGGTGGATCTCGACGCGTGTACCGGGTGCAAAGCGTGCGTCGCCGCGTGCCACAGCCTGAACGGTCTGGACGAGGACGAAGCGTTCCGCACGGTCGGCCTGCTGCACGGCGGCACGCCGCAGACTCCCGAGCTTCGCACGGTCACGACGAGCTGCCACCACTGTGTCGAGCCGGCGTGCATGCTGGGTTGTCCGGTCGCTGCCTACGAAAAGGACCCGGTCACCGGCATCGTCAAGCACCTCGATGACCAGTGCATCGGTTGCCAGTACTGCACTTTGATGTGCCCGTACGACGCGCCGAAGTACTCGAAGAAGCGCGGCATCGTTCGCAAATGCGACATGTGCAGCTCGCGCCTGGCCGTGGGTGAAGCTCCGGCCTGCGTGCAGGCGTGCCCGAACGAGGCCATCGCCATCCGCATCGTCGATCAGGATCGCGCGGTCCAGGTCAGCGAATCGAACGCCTTTCTCCCGGGCGCGCCCGCGCCGGACCACACGATCCCGACGACGCAATACAGCACGAGCCGCGCCGTCGCGCACAACCTCTTGCCGGCTGATTTTTACAGGACGAGCCCCGAGCACGCTCACCCGCCGCTCGTGGTCATGCTCACGCTGACGCAGCTCGCGACCGGCGCCTTCGCGCTCGCGCTCGCGCTCGAGCGGCTGAGCGGCTCACCCGTCGGGTCCACGCGCGCGCAAGCCGTGTTCGCGCTCGCGCTCGCCGCGCTCGCGTTGGCGGCGAGCCTGTTCCACCTCGGGCGCCCTCAGTACGCATTCCGCGTGGTGCTCGGGCTCCGCACCTCGTGGCTCAGCCGCGAAGCGGTCGCCTTCGGCGTGTTCGCGAAGCTCGCGGCCCTGTACGCCGCCGTGCAGTTCAGCGATCTCTTGCCCGACTTTCCGGGGAAGGCGAGGCTCGTCGGGCTCGCCCCCGGGCTCGCCGTTGCCGCCGGCGTCGTCGGCCTGTTCGGCGTGTTCACGTCCGTGATGGTGTACTCGGCCACGCGACGGGCGCACTGGCGAGGCTCGCTGACGGGTCTCCGCTTCTTCACGACCACGCTGCTGCTCGGCGCAGCGACGACGTTCGCGGTCGCGGTCATCGCGACAGGCAGCGCCCCCCGTCAAGGCGAGCTCCTGCTCGGTCTGGTGGGCGCGGCCACGCTCCTCAAGCTCGGCTTCGAGGCGAGCCTGCTCTTCGAGAGACGCAAGCGACAGCACACGGTCGGCAAGCGCATGGCGCTCTTGATGACCCGCGAGCTCGGGCTCTTGACGCTGTTCCGATTCGTTTGCGGGCTGGGCGGAGGGCTGCTCTTGCCGTCGCTCCTGAACGGAACGACCGAGCCGCGAGGTCTCGTGGTCTTCGCCGTCGCCATGCTCGCGCTCTTGCTCGGCGGGGAGCTCGCGGAGCGCTACATGTTCTTCGCCGCCGCCCCTGCCTCGCGCATGCCCGGAGGGCTGAAGTGACGGAGAAGAAGCCACCCCGCGGGCTGACGAACCGGCTCGCCCAGCTCATCCTCGCCCGCCGCGGTCCCCTCACCCGCGAGCTCGATCTGGTGCCCGGCGGCCTCGGCCTGGGCCAGGTTCCGGAGCGCCTCAAGCCGGAGCGCACCACGACCAGCGTGTGTGGCTTCTGCTCTACCGGGTGCGGGCTCCGGATCCACCTGAAGGAAGGTGAAGGCAAGAACCTCTCGCCCGACACGACCTACCCCGTGAACCTCGGGATGGCGTGCCCCAAAGGTTGGGAGGCGCTGGCTCCGCTCGCCGCGAGCGACCGCGGCACGACGCCGCTCCTGAAGAACGAAAAGGGCAAGCTCGAGCCGGTGACCTGGGAGGTCGCGCTCGGCGAGATGGTGAAGCGTTTCCGCGCGGTCCAGGAAAAGTACGGCAAGGAGGCCGTCGCGTTCCTCGGCACGGGGCAGATG
>JAEZYO010000384.1 GCA_023419055.1 Pseudomonadota bacterium
CATCAGACCCTGGAGTCCTTGAAGGAGGCGCTCGGACACTCGCGGCTCACCGACGGCCCCGCCGAGGGCCTCTACGTGCGGCGCGAAGCCGACGGCTTGCTGCAAGCACGCGCGAAGCTCGTGCGACCCGAGTTCGTGCAGGCCATCGAAGAGCACTGGTCGAAGCGACAGCTCGAGGAGAACCAGCTCATCGGTGAAAGGATGAGGTAGCAATGAACCGCGGCGAATACCTCCAGCTCCTCAGCGAAAGAACCACGCTCGAGCGAATGATCGCCGAGACGCCCGAGGAAGACGTGCTCGATCGCGCGAGCCTCTCGGCGCGCCTGAAGCACGTCGAAGACGCCTTGAACCGAGCCCGACCGGAATCACCGACAAGGTAATCAGGCGAGTCGGCAGCGGTCGACCCCGGTACCTGCTCCTCGAAGCGCCGGAAGCCCTCTGAGACTCGCATTCCGTCAGGCGGCAGGAGCCGCTGCGCTCTCACTCTTGTAGGCGAAGTCTGGCTGACGCATTCTCGGGCGTGCGCGCGTTGGCGCGCGCTTGCGATGACCAGGCCAAGCTCCGCGCGGAGCGAAGCCTACGACGAAGTTCCCGAAGATGAGTACGATCCGATGACCAAGAGCAACGGCGTGGCGAGCGCCGACAGCAGCACCAAGCGCTTCGCGAGCTTCCGCGAGATCGCCGACTTCCTCTGGCAGAACGCCGAGCGGATGCGCGGGACCTACAAGCCCAACGAGTACGACAAGGTGATCCTGCCGCTGCTCGTCGCCCGGCGGCTCGACTGCGTCCTCGAGCCCACGAAGGACAAGGTCCTCTCCCGACTCGAAGCACTGAAGGCGAAGGGCATGAAAGCGAGCGATCCGGCGGTGGACGTCGCCCTCCGCAAGATCACCGGCGTGCCGTTCTACAACACCTCGAAGCTCGACTTCGTCAAGCTCATGGGCGATCCGAACCACATTGCGCCCAACCTGAGGAGCTACCTCAAGGCGTTCTCCCCGAGCGCGCGCGATATCCTCGAGCAGTTCAAGTTCGATGAACACATCACGCGCCTCGACGACGCGAACCTGCTCTACCAGATCGTGAAGCTCTTCGCGGAGGTCGACCTCCACCCGGACCTGGTGCCGAACCACGCGGTAGGCAGCGTGTTCGAGGAGCTGATCCGGCGCTTCAACGAGAAGAAGAACGAGGAGGCCGGTGATCACTACACTCCGCGCGAGATCATTCGCCTGATGGTGGACCTGCTGTTCATCGAAGACGACCAGGCGCTGCGGCGCGCAGGCATCGTGCGCACGCTGTTCGATCCCGCCTGCGGAACGGGCGGCATGCTCAGCGTCGCGGAGGAGTACCTTCGAGAGCTCAACGAAGGAGCGCGGCTCGAGGTGTTCGGCCAGGAGCTGAACGCCGAGTCGTACGCGATTTGTAAGAGCGACATGCTCATCAAGGGGCAAGACGCCGACAACATCGTGCGCGGCAACTCGTTCGACCGGGACGGGCACGCAGGCCAGCGCTTCGACTACCTGCTGTCGAACCCTCCCTTTGGCGTCGACTGGAAGAACGTGCAGAAGACCGTGGAGGCCGAAAGGGATGAGCAAGGCTTCGCGGGTCGCTTCGGCGCCGGAACCCCGCGCATCAACGACGGCGCGCTCCTGTTCCTGCAGCACATGATCGCCAAGATGAAGCCCCGGCACCCGTGAAGAAGGCGATCCTCTCGGCGCTCGGCGAGCGTGATGAGAGCGCCGAGATCTGCATCGACAGCAAGGGACATCCCGAACCCGATCCAGAGCTCCGGGATACCGAGAACGTACCGCTCAAGGAAGACATCGCCGTCTACTTCGAGCGCGAAGTAGAGCCGCACGTGCCGGACGCCTGGATCGCCGGGGTCGACATCCGGCGCGGCAAAGCCATCATCGTCGACGAGAGCAAGGTGAAAGTCGGCTACGAGATCCCGATCTCGCGCCACTTCTACCAATACAAGCCGCTCCGCCCGCTCCCCGTCATCGAGAGCGAGATCCGGACACTCGAGAAGGAGATCCAGGGGCTACTGAGCGAGGTGTTGGCGTGAGTGCCGCCCCCCAAATCGGAAGCTTTGCCGCTCCGTGGACGAAGAACGCGCCCAGCTCTTGGCACCGCACCTACCTTGGCCACCTAGTGGACGTACGCAGCGGTGCGACGCCGAGCAAGGACGAGCCATTGTTCTGGGACGGCGAAATCCCCTGGGTATCGCCGAAGGACATGAAGGTTCTGCGCATCGAGGACTCCGAGGACCACGTTACCGAGGCAGCCCTATCGTCGAGCACGCTGCGCTGGGTCGCTCAAGGCAGTGTGTTGATGGTCACGCGCGGGATGATCCTCGACCACACAGTTCCCGTCGCGTTGGCCGAGCGACCGCTAACGATCAACCAGGACATGAAGGCGCTCGTGCCTCGCGCCGACCTACGCGGCGACTTCCTCATGTGGCTGCTAGTCGGCTTAAACCCCGCAATCCTGGCGCGCGTCGAGGAGGCCGCACACGGAACAAAGGCGCTACGCACTGAGCAATGGCGAAAGCTGCCGTTGGCCATCCCACCCGAGCCGCTTCAGCGACGTATCGCTGACTTCCTCGACCGCAAGACCGCCGCCATCGACGCGCTGATCGCGAAGAAGGAGCAGCTCCTCACCTTGCTTGCCGAAAAGCGGCAAGCGCTCGTCACGCAAGCGGTGACCAAGGGGCTCGATCCGAACGCGCCGATGAAGGACTCGGACTACGCGGCCTTGCCCGCGATCCCGAGAGACTGGCAGATCGTTCCTCTCCGCTACCTGCTCAGCTTTGGGCCGAGGAACGGCATTTCGCCACCTTCCGCCCCAGATCGCGATGGCGTGCTGTCCTTCTCGATTTCCGCTGTCCGAGAGGGTCGCGTCACGATCGACGGCAATGAGAAGTTCGTTGACCTCGATCGTGCGTTCGCCCGCGCATACTGGCTCGCGCCGGGAGACATCCTACTCATGCGTGGAAACGGGAACCTCTCTCTTGTCGGCACGTGCGGACTCGTGGAGAGCACGCCGGACGAGTGCACCTATCCCGACATCCTCATGAAGATGCGCGTTGGTCGTCGGCTCCTCCCGAAGTTTCTTGTCTCCGCTATCAACTCGCCATACGTCCGCGGGCAGGTGGAGACCCTCGCCAAGACCTCGAATGGCACGTTCAAGTTGTCCGGTGAGGATGTCCGGACCCTTCGGATCGCTGTGCCGCCGCTCGAGGAGCAGGAGCGAATCGTCGCTTACCTTCGCAAGGAAATCAGCCGTCTCGATGGGGTCGCTCGGCGCGTGGAGGCGATGATCGAGAAGCTCCGCGAATACCGTCAGGCTCTCATTACTGCTGCGGTCACGGGGAAGCTCGAGGTCGCTTCGGCGTCGCCGACTGCCCTCACCCCCAGCCACAACGCGGCGGTCGAGGTTGCATGAGTAGCATCCGATCCGCCGCGTACCTCGTCGGGCTCGTCCGTGAGCTCTGCAAGTTGCCGCGTGAGACGGAGTGGGTGGAGTTCAAGCAGAACGACGACGAACCGGCCGCCATAGGCGAGTATATCTCGGCACTCTCGAATGCGGCGGCGCTTACGGGAAAGCCTCGCGCCTACCTCTTGTGGGGCGTACGCGATTCGGATCACCAGATCGTCGGCACCACCGTCAGCCCTGGCTCCAGGAAGGTTGGTAACGAAGAACTCGAGAACTGGCTCCTTCACCAACTAACGCCGAAGCTCAGTTTCGCATTCTGCGAGGTTGAGGTGGACGGTGCGCGGGTCGTCGTTCTGGAAATTGAACGCGCGCACCGGCAACCTACGCAGTTCAAGGCGAATGAGTACATCCGCGTCGGAACCTACAAGAAGCGCCTCAAGGACCATCCAGAGAAGGAGCGCGCGCTCTGGCGCGTGTTCGACGAGACCCCATTTGAGGAGCGGCTCGCGCGGGAGCACGTCAGCAGCGATGATGCGCTCGCGGTGCTCGACTACCCCGCCTATTTTGAACTTCTCGAACTACCGCTCCCGGCGCAGAAGAGCGGCATCCTCTCCGCGCTCGCCACCGACGGCATCATCAAGGAGGACGGCGCCAACCAATGGAATGTCACCAACCTCGGCGCGGTTCTCTTCGCCAAGAAGCTCACCGACTTCGGCTCACTGGGTCGAAAGGCGGTGCGCGTTATCGTCTACGAAGGACGCGATAGGCTGAAGACCAACAAGGAGCAGCTCGGGTCAAAGGGATACGCGGCTGGCTTCGAGGGGCTCCTCGCGTTCATCAACGGCCTCGTGCCGACAAACGAGATCATCGAGCAAGCGCTGCGTAAGACGGTGCCAATGTACCCGCCGCTCGCCGTGCGCGAACTCGTGGCCAATGCCCTCATCCATCAGGACCTCTTTGTCACGGGCGCCGGCCCAACTATCGAAATCTTCTCTGACCGCATGGAGATCACGAACCCCGGTCGGCCGCTCGTTGCAACCGACCGCTTCGTCGACGCTCCCCCGCGCTCACGCAATGAAGCGCTCGCATCACTGATGCGACGGATGCGCATCTGCGAGGAGCGTGGGAGCGGCGTCGACAAGATCGTCTTTCAAACAGAAATCTTCCAGCTACCAGCTCCGCTCTTCGAGGTCGCGGATGAGTCGACCCGCTGTGTCCTCTTCTCGCACCGCGCATTGAGTGCGATGGACGCGACCGACCGCGTCCGCGCTTGCTACCTGCATGCGTGCCTTCGCCACGTCAGTCGGGACTTCCTGACCAACACATCGCTCCGTCGGCGCTTCGGGCTCGACGAGAAGAACAGCGCGACCGCGTCGCGGTTGATCAAGGAGGCGGTAGACGCCGGTCGCATCGTTCCTGTGGATCCGAACGCGGCCAAGAAGCTCATGAAGTATTCGCCTTGGTGGGCGGCCCCAGCCGAGCGGGTGACCGGAGGTCCGTCATAGGGCCGGTTTCCTTGCGCGGAGGCGCCTGGACCCGAAGGAACAGCGATGAAATCTGATACAAATCCAGCGGTTAGCTTATTTGCTGGGTATTTGCTGGAGGGGCATCACCCAGTGGTCCTTCAACTCTACTCAGGGGCCCGAGGCGCGTGACCGAGCGAGCACCTCAGGAGGGCGAGCTGATCCTCTACCGAACGGCGAACGACGCCGTTCGGGTCGAGGTGCTCTACGAGTCGGAGACGTTCTGGCTCGACCAGCGGCGAATCGCCGAGCTGTTCGGCGTCGATATCCGCACGGTGAGCGAGCACCTGCGGAACGTCTACGACAGCGGCGAGCTCTCCCAGGACGCAACTCTCCGGAAAATCCGGATAGTTCGAACTGAAGGAAATCGCGAGGTTAGGCGCGAGATCGAGTTCTACAACCTCGATGCGATCATCTCGGTCGGCTACCGGGTCAACAGCGCGCAGGCCACCCAGTTCCGCATCTGGGCCACCCAAACCCTGCGGGAGTTCATCGTCAAGGGCTTCGTGCTCGACGACGAGCGGCTGAAGCTCAACAAGCGATTCGGCAAGGATTATTTCGACGAGCTGCTTGAGCGGATCCGCGAGATCCGGGCCAGCGAGCGCCGCTTCTACCTGAAGCTCACCGACATCTACGAGCAGTGCAGCATCGACTACGACGCGCAGGCCGAGACGACCAAGACCTTCTTCAAGACAGTGCAGAACAAGCTGCACTGGGCCGTGACCGGCAAGACCGCGGCCGAGATCATCGCCGAGCGCGCCGACGCCGAGAAGCCTTCGATGGGGCTCACGACCTGGAAGAACGGGCCTAGGGGCAAGATCCTCAAGAGTGATGTCGGCGTCGCCAAGAACTACTTGATCGAGCGTGAAGTGAGCGAGCTCGAGCGTATCGTGTCGATGTACCTCGACTACGCCGAGAACCAGGCGGCGCGACAGATCCCCATGAAGATGGCGGATTGGGTCAGCAAGCTCGACGCGTTCTTGCAGTTCAACGAATACGAGGTGCTCACCGACCGAGGCAAGATCTCGGCCGAGGTCGCCAAGCGCCTCGCCGAAGAGCAGTTCGAGCAGTTTCGCGTCCGCCAAGATCGCGAGTTCGAGAGCGATTTCGAGGCGGAGGTGAAGCGCATCGAGTCCAAGCGAACCTCTCGCAAGAAGAAGGGGGACCCATGAGCAGCAACTACACCGAGCGCGCGTTCGAGGATGCGATCGAACATCACCTGGTGACGACGGGGGGCTGGCACCAGGTACCGCCTACCGCCTTCGACCGCGAGCGGGCGCTCATCCCGAGCGAGGTGTTCGCCTTCATCGCGGCCACCCAGAGCGCGCTCTGGAACGAGCTCCGCGCGCAACACGGCGCGGGGCTCGAGGCCGCTGTGCTCGACACTCTTACTAAGGCGCAGGTGACTCGAGGCACGCTGGATGTGCTGCGCCACGGGTTCAAGTTCTTCGGCAAGACGCTGTCGCTCGCGACCTTCAAACCAGCTCACGGCCTGAACCCCGAGGTACTCGCGGCGTACGCCGAGAACCGCCTCGCGGTCACGCGTCAGGCGCGCTTCGCGTCGAGCGGCGACCAGGACGCGGACCAATCCGTCGATATGCTGTTAACGCTCAACGGGCTGCCGATCGCGACCGTCGAGCTGAAGAACCCGCTCACCCACCAGACCGTGCAACACGCGATCGCACAGTACCGGGCTCGCGATCCTCGGCATCGGCTCTTCCAGTTCAAGCGCGGCGCGCTGGTCCACTTCGCGGTGGATCCCGACCTCGCGTACATGGCCACGTTCCTTTGCGGCGAGGGCACGACGTTCCTGCCGTTCAACCGGGGCGCGCATGGGGGCGCTGGCAACCCCGAGCACCCGAGCGGCTATCGCACCGCCTACCTCTGGGAAGAGGTCTGGCAGCGCGACTCGTTCCTCGACATCGTCGGGCGCTTCCTCCACCTGGCGAAGGAAGAGAAGCTTCGCGCCGGCAAGAAGGTCGACGAAGAGAAGATCGTCTTCCCGCGCTACCACCAGCTCGACGCGGTCCGCCGGCTCGAAGCCGCCGCGCGCGTCGACGGGCCAGGTCACAGCTACCTCATCCAGCACTCGGCGGGGGTCGGGGAAGTCGAACAGCATCGCGTGGCTCGCGCATCGGCTGTCCAACCTGCACGACGCCAAGGACGACCGCGTCTTCGACTCCGTCGTGGTCATCACGGACCGGCGCGTCCTCGACAAGCAGCTCCAGGACAATATCTACCAGTTCGAGCACAAGCAGGGCGTCGTCGCGAAGATCGACGAGCACTCAGACCAGCTCGCCAAGGCGCTCGAGGGCGGCACGCCGATCATCATCACGACTCTGCAAAAGTTCCCGGTCATCCTGGACAAGATCGGACAGTCGAAGAGCAGGCGCTACGCGCTCGTCGTGGACGAAGCTCACAGCTCGCAGACCGGTGAGTCGGCGCGCAAGATGAAGCAAGTGTTGGCGGCGGCTTCACTCGAGGCGGCGGAAGCGGAGGACGCTCACGGCGAGGAAGACGACTCGGAGGAGAAGGTCCTCGCCGCGGTGATGGCCTCGCGCGGACGGCAGAAGAACCTCTCGTACTTCGCGTTTACGGCGACGCCCAAAGCCAAAACGCTCGAGATCTTCGGGACCCGCGACGCTGAAGGGAAACCGCGCCCTTTCCACCTCTACTCGATGCGCCAGGCTATCGAAGAGGGCTTCATTCTCGACGTCCTCAAGAGCTACACGACGTACAAGGCGTTCTACCGCCTCGTGAAGGCGACGGAGAACGACCCCCGAGTCCCGAAGAAGGAGGCAACTCGCCAGCTCGCACGCTTCATGAGCCTGCATCCTCACAACGTCGCGCAAAAGACGGAGGTGATGGTCGAGCACTTCCGCGCGAAGGTTCGACACAAGATCGGCGGGCGCGCCAAGGCCATGCTCGTCACGAGCTCGCGCCTGCACGCGGTGCGCTACAAGCAGGCCTTCGAAGCGTACCTGAAGGAGAAGGGCTACAGCGATGTCGGCGTGCTCGTCGCGTTCTCGGGCACGGTGAAGGACCCGGAGACGGACCTCGAGTTCACCGAGCCGGGGATGAACGTCGACAAAGCCGGCAAGCACATCTCCGAAGCAGGGCTCCCGGGGGCATTCGACGGAGACAACTTCCAGATCCTGCTCGTCGCCAACAAGTATCAAACGGGCTTCGACCAGCCGCTGTTGCACACCATGTACGTCGACAAGCGGCTCTCCGGCGTCCAAGCCGTACAGACTCTCTCGCGGCTGAACCGCACCGCGCCCGGCAAGAGCGACACCTTCGTCCTCGACTTCGTGAACGACACCGAGGAGATCCAGCGCAGCTTTCAACCCTACTACGAGGCGACGACGGTCGCCGATTCGGCCGACCCGCAGCAGCTCTATGACCTCTCGCACAAACTCGAAGCCGCGCAGGTCTTTTGGACGTCGGAGGTCGACGCCTTCTGCAAGGTGTTCTTCTCGCCGCGCGAGAAGCAGACGGTTCACGACCAGGCCGAGATGAACCGGCACCTGAACCCAGGCGTCGACCGGTTCAAGGCCCTCGACGAAGGGCCACGCGATGAACTCAAGAACGCGCTCGGTGCCTTCGTGCGCCTCTACTCCTTCCTTTCACAGGTGATGCCATTCACCGACCCTGACCTCGAGAAGCTCTACACCTTCGCGCGCTTCTTCGAGACCAAGCTGCCGCAAGATCCGAAGAAGGACCCGCTGCGGCTCGATGGAGACGTCGCGCTGAAGTACTACCGACTGGACAAGCTGTCGGAGGGCTCGATCGTCTTACGCGTGGCCGAGCCCGGGGTGGTGTACGGCGCGTCGGAGGTCGGCACCAAGAAGGCCAAGGACGACGAGGCGCAGCTCTCCGAGATCATCGAGGTCTTGAACGAGCGCTTCGGCACGGAGTTCAACGAGGCGGACCAGATCCTCTTCGACCAGTTCGTGGCTGCGGCGAAACTCGACGACGAAGTGGTTCAGCGCGCCAAGGCGAACGCCCTCGACAACTTCGCCCTCGCCATGAAGGGAAAGGTCGAGGGCTTGATGGTCGACCGCATGGACCAGAACCAGGAGATCGTCACCCGCTACCTCAACGATCCCCAGTTCCAGGACCTCGCGTTTCGCCTGCTCGTGAAGCGGATCTACGAGGAGATCCGAAACGATCAGGGCAAGGCGGTGGGGACCTGAGGCTCCAGAGGAGCCGGACAAGCGCATCGAGCACTCAAGCGCACCCGCGCCTCAACGAGTGAGCTTGGCCCGGTCCCCCAATTCGTCCAACAGCTTGTTGGACGATTCCGTGCGGCCGTAGCCTCGTACACCTCGCCGAGCCGAAGCCTAGCGCTCTACTCCCCCGGCTACGCCCGCGAGCGCCGGAGACCTCGACGAGCCCGCAACTCGTAAGAACCTCTTACAAGTTGCGACCGAGGGACCCGGCGGGTTCATCGCGACCCTGCACTCGAAGAATCCGTGGCGACCGAGCTCATGAAGCTCGGACTGCGAGTGCTCGGACGCGAAGCCGCGCCTCATCGACGCTGCCTTCGAGGCTACGATGAAGCAGCACGTCCGCGCGAAGAAGGCCGCCGGAAGTGTGACGTACTTCACACTCGATGGCTTCGCGGCGATCTGCAACACGCTTCGTCGCATCGAGGAGAGTGCCGTCCACGACGAGGAATAGAGTGCACGACTCTCCGCGTTCGGTTATGGTCCTTGGCGCGTCGGGCTTAGAGCACTCGACCGCAGCGGCGGCACTCATTGCGAGGCCGTCGCTCGCCTTGGCTGAAGAGAAGGGAAGCACTGGTAAGGCGATGGGCCTCTACCAACGAATCATGCAGAGAGCTCCTTCACTCGCGGCAGCGAGCGTCGTCGGTGCTGATCGGCTCACCAAGGCCGGTGGTCGGCGCGTTCGCGCGTTCAGTCCGCGCGACGCTACCTGCGCTCGCCTGAGCGTGCGAAGCGCTCCCAAGGCTCGACTCGAAGTGAAGTCGAGCTCATCCGGGCAAAGGCCGAGCACCCGGCACCAGAGTTCGAGCTCACGGGAGCAAAAGTCGAGCTCGCCGGAGCAAAAATCGAGCTCGCCGGAGCAAAAATCGAGCTCGCGGCTCCGAATTTCTAGCTCGAGGGAGCCGATGTGGAGCGCTCGGGAGCGGAGTTTCGACTCACGGGAGCAGAGTTTCGGCTCACGGGAGCGGAGTTTCGACTCACGGGAGCAGCTGCAGAGCTCTTCGGCTCCGAATTTTCAGCTTCAGGAGCGGATTTGAGTAGGACGGCGCGAATTCCGTCCAGCAGCGCGCGAATCAGACGTTGGTCGGCGACTCAGTCGATTGAACTGGATGGGTTGGTTTGATTGGAGGAGGAAAAACGGAATGGCGAATTTTGGGGAGAAGGCGGAGCGAGTTCTGAAGTTCTTGTTTGGGTTGCGGAACGCGCGCGTGACGGCAGCGTTGGCGCCCTACGGGTTCACTGACGCGGACCGGGACGAGGGTTGGGATCGCCTCCGCGCGCTCGGTCGCGGCAAGATCGGCGTCACCGAGATCGCTGCATCGGACATCGGCGTCATTCAGCGCCTGGACGCTTGGGAGAACCACTGGTTTCCCATCGCGTACACGTCGTTGCAGCTGAATCACCCGGCGGTCCACGAGCGCTTGTTCTTGAATCTGTCGCAGACGGAGGGGCCCGAGGTGGCCGTCAGCGTCGGCTTGCTGCTCGAGAGGCTCGAGCAGATGTCGGATCCCAACGGTCCCTATGGGGCCGAGGGACCAAAGGCGCGCAACTTGCTCACCAAGCGCGGGTTGAAGCCTGCGGTGATCGCCGAGGCGCGAGCGCTCATCAAGCACACTCGGTAAGGTCGAGTCGGGGGCGGCGCGTTCGGTCGAAGAAGAGCAAGCCGACCTCGCTCGAGCCGAGAAGGCGATGTGGGATTGGTACCTCGAGTGGAGTCAGATCGCGCGCATCGCCATCAAGAGCCGCCCGCTGCTCCGCATGCTCGGCTTCTTGAAGACCGGGCGCGGAAGCAGCGAGGAGCCCGCGCTGCCGGGCGAACCTGACGATGTTCCCGGAGCGGCCACCCCCGCTGAGTAGCGCTCGAGGACGAGGCGCCGGGTCCAAGAGGGGCCCGGCGTCATCGAGAAGGTGGGCGACTTGCAGCGAGAGCACCGCGCATCTCGTCGAAATAGCAAGACGGGCGAATCTGGTGCTCGCTGCAGTGCAGACGCGCAGCCGCTAAGTCTTCGAGCCGACTACATCGTCCGGCTCCGACTGCATCACGTAGTAGTTGTTGTCCTCTCGCGTCTTCGCGACTACGTTGCTTCGAGCTCTAGACAACAATCAATCTCCAGTTGGAATCGGTTGGCCGTCGATGGTGATCAGAGAAAGCTTCGACACTTCACTGATGGGCGCCAAACGAATTCGTTTCCCAGCTCACGGCGTCGGACGAATCCGGCGCACCACCTTCCGCACGCGGAGCTGTAGCGCGATGCCACCACGTTCCCAGGCCACGCCAACCCCGAGCTCGCTGGGAGCGCCTGCGAGGGCCCCTACTGCCAGAGCCAAGTGTCGCGTGGTCGACGGGAGCCTCGTCATCGCCGAGCTCAAGGACATGTTGCGCTGAGAGCGGTGCGTTTCGTCGTACCAGACTGTTCACGCTACGAAGGCTTTCTGCTCCGCCCCATCCTCCACGCTGAGAAGAGAGCGAGCGCGCCTGCCACGACCAGCGGGATTTCGACCTCCCACAGCACGTCGAACCAGTGCCCCGCCAAATAGTAAGCTTGCTTCTCGGGCTTGGTCACTTGGTACCATCCCTCCGCGGCTCCTGCCGCGAGCAGGCAACCAAGGCCTCCCGCGATGAGTATCCAGCGGAGAGTGCGCACCTTTCGGCTCAAGGCGTGTAACGGCGGTACACGCCGCCCCTTGGAAGAACCTTGATCTGCACGCCATGCAGCCTTTGTAGCTCGTTCTGAAGCCCGAACACTCCATCTCCGTTGTCGCGCGCGCTGACGAACAGAGGTCGCCCCGCATACTCGCCCAAGTAGATGCCGACGTGGGTGCCGCTGGACCACACGTCGCCACGTGCCGGAGCCGTAACCACCGGGAAATGGGGAATCGATGTCTTGGGATTGCCCCAATCAGCCGCGCGAAATGGGAAGAACTTTCCGGGCGCCTCCTGCGAGGCATACACCTTGAAGACCAGTCCAACAC
>JAEZYO010000400.1 GCA_023419055.1 Pseudomonadota bacterium
AGCTCGGTGAGCTCTGGTACCGGAGCTTCGGCTACTGGTCGACCGAGGACCTCGAGAGCGGCCTCGTCTTCAAGTACGTCGACAACGCGGAAGCGATCAGCCGAGTCACCATCCGCGCTACCCCGCAGGAGTGGGCGCGCGTGATGCTGACGAAGCAGTTCGACAACCTCACCTTCGACAACGGCCCGCACTCGTTCACCCGCGTGGTCTTGCGCTACCGCCTGTGGGAGATGGCGAAGGGCAGCGACGAGGCGAAGCGCGCGGGGGCGATCCGCACGCTCAAGTTCATGAAGGAGCTGGGCGTCTTGCTCGCGCTCCGCAAGGAGCAGGGCGCGACCGGCGAGCTCGCGAAGGCGGCCTACTTCGAGCTCATGAACCCGAAGCTCGTGGTGGGCGTCGCCATCCCGGACGCCGACCAGAAGTGAAGTCCGCCGTCGTCGCCGCCTGCCTGGCCCTCGCGCTCTTCGGTTGCGCGGGGGCCAAGCGCAACGCGAGCACCGATGCCGGCGGCCCCGAGACGAACCACGCGGGCCCTCCTTCGATCGAGGGTCCGCTCGCGGCCTGCGCCCCGACCGGGCCCGAGACCTGCGAGAACGCCGTCGACGACAACTGCAACGGCGTGATCGACGAGGGCTGCGAGCAGCGAGGGGGCCTCGTGCAGTTCGTGATCGCCTGGGACAAGCCGGCGTCGGACGTCGATCTACGGGTAGTGGATCCCAACGGTGAGCTCGTCGAGGTCGGGCGGGCCGCCGAGAGCGGCTTGCTGAAGGAGCGGGACTGCCCGGGTCGAAGCGGCGAGTGTCGCGGGAAGAACCTCGAGAATGTGTTCCTGGAAGGAAACGAGCCGCTCCGCGGTTCCTATCGTGTAAAGATCCGTTTGGAGTCGCTGGGGGGCGAAACGCCGCCGATTTCGGTGCGCTTCGGCGCCCGCCTCGGACAAAAGACCTTCGCCGCGGACCTGACGCTCGACCGTCCGGAAGCCGAGCGGGACTTCGTTCTGAAGCTCTGACGCGGGTCCTCCGGAGGAGCCGGCGGGGATGAAAACGATCTCCTCGGGTGCGCCGGGGACCTCTGATGCTATGGTGGACCTCGTCCCGGCTCGGTCAGAGAGCCAGGAGGCTTCGATGGGTTCTCTCTCTCCGATTCACTGGGTCATCGTTCTCGTCATCGTCTTGCTCGTCTTCGGGCCGGGTCGCCTCGCGGGCGTCGGAAAGGGCCTGGGTGAGGGCATCCGGTCCTTCAAGAAGGGCCTGAACGAAGACGCGGATCCGGAGAAGAAGGACGAGGATCCGAAGCAGCTGCCCGAAAACAAGAGCACGTGATTCGCGGCGCTGCAGCCGGGGCTCTCGATAGGCGAGCCCCCGCAGCGCCAGTCGACTGACGCCTCGGAGTCGATCGCCGTTCGCGCTCGCTCGAAAGAGCCTGGTGCGCGCCGGCGTCGCCCGCGTTGATGACGCTCGTCGAGGCGTGCGCCTGCCGACTTCGTCTAGAAGTCGCTCTTCGCGCCGATGGCTCGTGTCGGCGAGCGCCCGGCGCTCGCCACTCGCGGAACGCCGATACCGCTCGAGGTCTCGCGTCGGCGGGCGGCGCGAGACCCGGCTTCACGCGCTCACGGAACCTGCGGCACTACCTTGCGGGAGCGCAGGTACTCGATGATGGCGGGCAGGATGCTGAGGAAGATGATCGCGAAGATGACGTAGTGGAAGTTCTTCTGCACGTAGTCGAGGTTGCCGAAGACGTAGCCCGCCGGGACGAAGATCACGACCCACGCGATCGCGCCGATCACGTTGAAGCTCAGGAAGCGGCTGTACGCCATCTTGCCGATGCCGGCGACGAAGGGCGCGAAGGTGCGCACGATCGGCACGAAGCGCGCGATGATGATCGTCTTCCCGCCGTACTTCTCGTAGAACGCCTGCGTCTTCAAGAGGTGCTTCTTGTTGAAGAGCCACGAGCCCTCGCTCCTGAAGACCTTGGGGCCGATCATGTGGCCCGCCGAGTAGTTGACCGCGTCACCGAGGATCGCCGCCGCGATCAGGAGCGGGATGGTGATGCCGATCGCGAGCGGCGAGTCCTTGACCGCGCAGAGCGCTCCGATGGCGAAGAGCAGCGAGTCACCGGGCAAAAACGGCGTCACCACCAGGCCGGTCTCGGCGAAGATGATGAGGAAGAGCACCACGTAGAGCCAGGGGCCCATCTGGTTTCCCCAATCGGCCAAATGGACGTTGAGGTGAGTAATGACGTTCCAGAAGGCGAGTATGTGCTCCAAGCGATGTTGCTCCCGCGCCAGGCCAAAGACGAGACAATGGCCGAGACCGCGCCACTTCCTACGGCGTAATCAGGGGGTGCGCAAGATCGGTCGGTTGAAGGTTCTAGTGGGTCAAATGGTGGCAAGGGGGTTCGGCGGCGCGCTCGGCACACCCGGGTGAAAAAGCGGCAAACGCGCCGGGTTCGCCGTGCGCCCGCTTCATCCCTGGTGAAACCTCCGAGGTTCGGGCTACGCTCGTAGGTTGAACGATGAGCCAAGTCCTCGGACGAGTGATCGGGCGTGAGCTCGAAGGACCGCGTGGTCCCGACGTCGCTCATCGCGTTCGGGTCCCGCAGGACTGGATCGACGAGGCCGCGGTGATCGAGCTCGAGCTACCGCGGCACCTGCATTGCGCTGTTTGCGAGGGGGGTGGCTGCGATCTGTGCAATCGTTCCGGGGCGCACACGCTGCGGAGCCGCGGTGAGCCGGCGGAGATCGTCGAGGTGACGTTGCCGCACCGGGACCGCGAACGCCGCGATCCGGAGCCGACGCCCGGGTCAGCCACCGCGCCCACCTCCCGTTCCTTCGTGATCCGCATCCCGGAGCTCGGCGGCCTCCCTCCCGAAGGGAGCGAGCTGCCTCGCGGACACCTGCTGCTCACCGTCGCTCCGGCCGCGACGCCGGACAGCGGGGTGAAGCTCGTGCAGCGCGCCCCGGTTCTCGAAAAGGCGGAGAGCGCTGCGATCGCTGCGCCTTCTCACCCGCGAAAGCTCGCCGATTGGCAGCGCGTCCTCGCCGTATTTTTGGCGGTCGTGTTGTGGATCGCGCTTCTCGTCTACTTGCGCCTCGCCGGCCTCGGGTGAAGTTGCCCATTCCGGCAATGTTCCCGTTGGGCTACGCGCCCTCGGGTCCGGGCGCGGTTCATGCTACGAAGGGAGAGGTATGAACCCCCTGTTCATGGCCCTGTTGTTGGCCGGACTGGTCGGTGCGTTCGCCATCAGCGCAAGGCGCCGCTACCGCCTGCTCGCGAGCGGCGAAAAGACGTGGGAGAGCCGCTTCGACCGCCTCAAAGCTCGGCTCGCCGCCGTCTGGACCTTCGCTCTCTATCAAAAAAAGATGCGCTACTACCCGCTCGCCGGGGTGGCGCATCAGCTCATCTTTCTCGGCTTCGTCGTCCTCCTGCTGCGCACGCTGGTCCTCTGGGGCCGCGGCTTCAGCCCGAGCTTCAACCTTTGGGTCCTCGGCCCAGAGCCGATTTTCGGGATCGCGCTCGGCTCGGCGTACAACTTCTTGAAGGACGTGTTCGCGGTGCTCGTGCTCTTCGGCACGGCCGTGTTCGTGTACTTCCGCGCCGTGCGCCGCGAGAAGCGCATGACCCTCGGCGTCGAGGGGCTCGTCATCCTCGGCATCATCGCGACGATGATGATCGCCGACCTCACCTACGACGGCGCGTCCATCGTGCTACGCGAGCGCTTCGGCGCGGACTGCACCAAGGGCGCGGCGGACTTCTGCGAGCAGGCGGCGACGATCATCGCCCCGCTCGGGCCGGCGTGGGGAGGCGTCGGGTTCCACGCGTTCGAGCCGGGCGGCTCCGCGATGGCGGTCCTGCTCTCCGCGCTCCCCTCGAGCGCGCTCATCGTGCTCGCGCACCTCGGCTTCTGGTTGCACTCGTCGCTGGTGCTGATCTTCCTCAACATCCTGCCGTACACGAAGCATTTCCACATCATCACGGCGGTCCCCAACGTCGCGCTGTCGGACCTGACCCCGCGCGGCCGCTTGCGCCCGCTCGCTCCCTCCACGGAAGCGCTGATGACCGCCGTGGAGAAGGCGAGCGAGAACGAGGACGTCTCGAAGGCGCGCATCGGCTACGCGCGGATCGAGCATTTCCCCTGGAAGGACTACCTCGATTTTTACACGTGCACCGAGTGCGGGCGCTGCTCAGACAACTGCCCCGCCACGCGCACGGGCAAGCTCCTCAGCCCGAAGCACCTGACGCTCGCGCTGCGCGACCACCTCTACGCTCACGAGAAGGCGCTCATCGGCACCAAGCCGGGCGACGTCGCCGAGGCGAAGCCCGAAGGGGAAGCGAAGGGGACTCCGGAGCCGGGAGTCACGGGCGAGCTCAAGCCGGACCAGGCACCGCTCGGCGCGCTCGTGCCGAACGTCATCAAGCCGGAGGTGCTCTGGGCCTGCACGACCTGCCGCGCTTGCGAGGAGCAATGCCCGGTCAACATCACGTACGTCGACAAGATCGTGCAGATGCGCCGGCATCTCGTCACCATCAAGGGTGAGTTCCCCGCGGAGCTCGCGAAGCCCTTCGAGGGCATGGAGACGAACGGCAACCCGTGGAACCTCGCGCGCGTCGATCGCGCCGCGTGGACCGAGGGCCTCGAGGTTCCTCGCTTCGCCGAGAACCCGAA
This sequence comes from Pseudomonadota bacterium, assembly GCA_023419055.1. Next base: position 4,666 of record JAEZYO010000400.1, read on the forward strand.
GGCGGAGGTCCTGTTCTGGGTCGGCTGCGCGGCGAGCTACGACGACCGCGCGAAGAAGATCGCGCGCGCCACGGTCCAGCTGCTGCACGCGGCCGGCGTGGATTTCGCGATCCTCGCCGAGGAGGAGTCCTGCACGGGTGATCCGGCTCGGCGCGCCGGAAACGAGTACCTCTACAGCATGCTCGCGGAGGCGAACGTCGCCACCCTGAACGGTTATCAGGAGCAGGGCGGGCTGAAGCGCATCATCACCACCTGCCCGCACTGCTTCAACACGCTGGCGAACGAGTACCCGGACTTCGGCGGGAAGTACGAGGTGGTGCACAGCGCGGACTTTTTGCTGGGACTACTCGCCGAAAACAAGCTTTCCCCCAAGCACCCGGTGAAGGCGAAGATCACGTATCACGACTCTTGCTACCTCGGCCGCTACAACGACATCTACGAGTCTCCGCGCGAGATCTTGCGTCGCATCGAGGGCCTCACGATCGTGGACGTGCCCTACTGGAACAAGAAGCGCGGGCTCTGCTGCGGCGCTGGCGGCGCGCAGATGTGGATGGAGGAGCAGAACAAGGATCGCGTGAACGTGAAGCGCACGCTCCAGCTGCTCGACACCGGCGCGGAGACGATCGCGAGCGCGTGCCCCTTCTGCATGACCATGCTGAAGGATGGAGTGAAAGCTCACAACAAAGAGGACACGATCCAGAACCTCGACGTCGTCGAGGTGCTCGCGATCGCCTGCGGCGTGAACGATCCGAAGTCGAAGCCGAGCACGTCGGGCGAAGCCGCCGCCGCGGAGTAGGCGAGGACGCTAGTCGGGACGAGGAGTCGCTCCGCGCGGGGAGCGGCCTCCATGGAGGAGCGACCTCCTTAAAAAGGGGCGACGCGACCCCACGCGCGTTGCGTCAAGCTGAGAACGCGCGCCCTTTCCGCGGTGTCTGGGCCCGGTCCCACAAGGTGCCCCCTTTGGCGGCGACTTTTGCCCGAAGGGGGCTGTATACTCACACTCATGTCCGTCTCACGCGAGGTCCTCGAGTTCGAAGCCCAAGAGGCGAGCTCCGACCTGCACTCTGCCCGCCGTACGCCGCGCGGGTTCGACTGTGATTCGTGTGAGAAATTCTTCGAGGGCGAACCCTACGGCTCCGGGCTCTTCATTTGGACCCGCGGTGACGAGGTTCGCTACGAAGAGCCGCCGCTCTGCAAAGAGTGCGCGGAGCGGATCACGATGGGCGCCCTGCGCCTCTGGGACAGCGAAGAAGAAGAAGAGGGCTGACC
>JAEZYO010000561.1 GCA_023419055.1 Pseudomonadota bacterium
AGCCACGGCTTGCCCCGCCGCCACCCTTTCGCTGATCGAGGCGAAGCCGGGGCGCGCCGCGGAGCTCCGGTCGCACGCTTCCCCGAGCCTGATCGTGGTCCTCCGCGGCCGCGCGGAGATCGTCGGCAGGCGACGCGCGCCGGTCGAAGAGGGGGACGTCGTCACGCTCCCGCGCGATCACGAGTACGGCTTCGCCAACGTCGGGCCGGAAGGCTTGCAGGCGCTGCTCGTCACCCTTCCGGGTGGCACGAGAGCGGCGTCCGGCGACGTGACCTCCTTGCCCCAGCTCTTGGCCCGAAACGAGGCGCGCACCCGGCTCACGCTCGAGGGGCCCTACTTCCGGATGCTCTCGAGCGGCGTGCTCGAGTCCAGCCGAAACCGCGATCGATTTCGCGACGGCGCGCGCGTCCTCTCCGACGCCTTCCAGATGATGCTGTTCACGCGGCAAGCCACCGCAGTCGAGCAAGAGTACGCAGCGATCTTCCACGAGCACCTCGAGGAGGAGATCGGGCACAACCGGCTCCTGAGCGTACCGCCGGAGCGCCGAGCCGAGCGCGACCCGATCTTGCGCGCGACCGCGGCCTGGTTCTGCCACCAGATGCTGGTCCTCGACAACGCGGGCAAGGCGGTCGTTCATCTGGTGCTCGAGACGGCCGGGTTCCATTTTCACACGCTCGCCAAGCCGGTGCTCGCGAGCGACGTTTCGGCGGGCTACTTCGCCGCGCACTCGGAGGCGGACGACGAGCACAAGGACGTGGTCATCCGCCTGCTCGAGGGGCAGCACCCCGAGACCTACCGTCGACTTCACCGCGTACTCGAGGACGCCTGGGACATGTTCGACGCGCTCAGCGCTCGAATCACCGAGCTCGTCGAGATCGAGGCGGGGACGTCCTGAGTGCCGGCGAGCGGCGCCATTAGGACGACTCGCCAACAGGGGAGCGGAAATTCATGAAGACGAGGCAAGCTCGAATGAACGCCGAGAAGCTCGGCGAGGACAGCGTGTTGGCGGCCTTCAAGGGCCACCTGGTCCCGCAGCGGCACGCCGAGTACACCGACCGCGAGCACGAGGTCTGGCGACACGTCCTCGCTCGCAACGAGTGGTTGATGGAAAACTACGAGGCGCGCGTGCCGTCGGGGTACGTCGAGGGCATGCGGGCGCTCGCGTTGCCGGACCGCGTGCCCAGGGTCGAAGAGATCAACGAGCGCCTCGCGCCGATCGGGTGGAAGACCGTGTGCGTCGAGGGCTACATCCCGACAGCCGCCTACGTGAGCATGATGTCCGCGAGCATCTTCCCCATCTCGCGAGCGATCCGCCGCCCCGAGCACGTGGATTTCGCGCCGGCGCCCGACATGGTGCACGACATCCTCGGTCACCTGCCGCTCTTGTTCATGCCCGAGCACCGGGAGTTCTTGAAGAGGCTCGCGAGCGTCATGATGCGGGCGCGGCCGAACGCGCTCGACGCCGACCTCTACGAGGCGAACCTGTCGATGTCGGAGCTACGGACGCGGCCCGGTACCCTGCCGCACGAGCTCGAACACGCCGAGGCGCGCGTGCGCGCGGTGCACCGCGCCCTGCAGGTCTACGCGTCCGAGCTGACGCACCTGGCGCGGATGTACCTGTGGAGCGTCGAGTTCGGTCTCATCGGCACCCCGGACGACTTCTCGATCTGCGGCGCGGGGCTGCTCTCCTCGCCCACCGAGTTCGCGGCCATCTGCGAGAGCTCTCGGCCTCCCATTTCCTACTCGCTCGAAGTCATTCATCGCGACATCGAGTTCTCGGATCTGCAGAAACAGTACTTCGTGGCCAGGGACTTCGAGCACCTGGTCGCGGTGTTGGAGGACTACGAGGACATCATGCGAACCCAGAGCGGCGACGCCCGTTCGAGCGAGATTCGGGAGATTCGGCCGACGAAGAAGGCGAGGAGCCACAATGCTTGAGCGAGTCCTCGAACCCGAGGTGATGGATACGCAAGAGGACGCCGACGAGTACGCCGCCTTCGACAACACGAGCGTGAACGAAGAGTTCGTGGCGCGGGCGCTCGAGCTCGCGCCGGCGGCGGGCGCCGTGCTCGACGTGGGGACTGGCCCCGGCGACATCGCGATCCTGCTCGCCAGCCGCGCTCGCAACGTCAAGGTGCTCGCCATCGATCTGGGCGAGCACATGTTGAGCATGGCCCGCGACAACGTGCGGAAGGCGGGGCTCGCCGACCGCGTGGAAATAGCTCGCGCGGACGCGAAGGAGACCGGTCAAGCCGCCGGGGCGTTCGACATGGTCATCTCGAACAGCCTGGTTCACCACATCCCCGAACCCAAGCAATTCCTTGCCGAGGTCAAGCGCGTGCTCCGGCCAGGCGGGGGCCTGTTCATCAAGGATTTGCACCGGCCGGCGAGCGAGGAAGAGCTCGCGCGCCTGGTGGACACGTACGCCGAAGGTTGCAGCCCGTACCAGCGGCGCATCTTCGCAGACTCCCTGCACGCCGCGCTCACGGTCGAAGAGGTCGCCGCCCTGTGCGAAGAGGTGGGGCTTTCGGGGGTAGAGGTGAAGCGCACGTCCGATCGGCACTGGAGCCTCGAGCGGCGCGCGTTTTCGTGATCGGGGCCGCAGATTTTCGAGGAAAAATCTCGATGGAACTAGAGTTTGGGATCGTCAAGCGCAACGCCATACCGGCCATCACGTCCGTCGAGCACGACGGCGTGCGCCACACCCTGGGGGAGTTGCGAGACTTTCGCTGGAGCGAGGAGCTCCGGGCGTTCATGCCCGACGCGTCCGAGTTCTCGGTGAGCTGGGTCGCGCTCAAGCACGGCGAGACGTTGGCGCCTCACGTGCACCCCATCCAGTCGATGATGATCGTGTACTCGGGCTCGGGTGAGATGCTCGGCGACCTCAGGCGTACGATCTCGGAGGGCGACGTGATCGTCGTCCCCCCGGGCCGCCAGCACGGCTTCACCGGGGGCCCGGCCGGCCTCTACGCGCTCTCCATTCAGTTCGGGGAGGGGCTCTACACGGCGCCGGAGAGTCCGCGCGTGGTGTTCAGCGATCAGGAGCACTCGCTCGACGCGCTGCTCGCTTACAACGCCAAGCGCGCCGCCGCCTTCGCCGGTCGCCCGATCTTCGAGCTCATCGGCGACGGGACCCTCGAGCACGGCCCGTGCTTCGACGCTTGCGTCTCGGCGCTTCGGATCTGGCGTCACGGCATTCGCAGTCTGCTGCGGGTGTGCGAGGCGAATTCCGGCGATCCCCGCTACGAGGCGGAGTTCCGAAGGAGCGCCGAGGCGCCCATGCGTGATCGCGAAGGCTCGCACAAGCTCCTCACGCGCGACCCGACCATCGAGGCGATCGCGGGCTGGTTCACGTACCAGATGTACCTGCTCGACGACGCCGAGAAGACGGTCCTCACGCACCTCGTCCTCGACAGCGCCGCTTCGGCGTTCGACGAGCGCACCGCCGGCGCGCGGAGCCAAGCGCAGGGCCGAAGGCTCCCTGGGCTCGCTCTGGTAGGGCTTCGGGAAGGCACGTCGGCGCTCGAGCTCCTGCAGCACGAGTCGCCGCGCGGGTACGCGCGGCTCGAGGCCGTGGCGGGCGAAGCGTGGGACATGATCGAGGCGATGACCGATCGGGTCGTCGCGCTGACGCGCGCCGCGCGCTGACATCACGGAGGTACGGCATGTTTACGGGCGCTTCACGATTCGGTCTCGAGACGTACCCCTATCCGTCGCGGCGCCTGCCGGTCTTCGCGTCGCGCGGCATGGTCGCGACGAGTGAACCGCTCGCGGCGCAGGCGGGGCTCCGCATCCTGCAAGCCGGCGGGAACGCCATCGACGCGGCGATCGCCACGGCGGTCGCCCTCACGGTGCTCGAACCTACCTGCAACGGTATCGGTGGAGACGCGCTGGCGCTGGTCTGGGACGGCTCGAAGCTCCATGGACTGAACGGCTCCGGCAGGGCTCTGCCGGTTCACTCGCCGAAATTTTTCGGAGACCGGGGGCTCGAGCACGTTCCGCCTCGCGGCTGGCTCCCCGTGACCATCCCCGGCGCTCCGGCGGCGTGGCGCGACCTACATCAGCGCTTCGGGCGCTTGCCGTTCGAGGCCGTGTTCGAACCCGCCATCGAGTACGCGGAGCGTGGTTTCCCCGTGGGGCCGGTGACCGCGCAGAGGTGGCAGGCTGCCGCCGCCATCTACGCCGCCACTTTCGGCGGAGAAGCGGAGCTCCGCCCGTGGCGGGACACGTTCACCCGCGATGGGCACGCGCCCAAGGCTGGTGACCTCTTCGCCTTGCCCGATCACGCGCGCACGCTCCGCGAGCTCGCCTCGACCGGCTGCGAGTCCTTTTACACGGGGCGACTTGCAGAGCGCATCGCGAACTTCGCCGCCTCCACCGGCGGCTTCCTGTCGCGTCGCGATCTCGCCGGCCACCTGAGCTCTTGGGTGGAGCCGATCAGCACGAGCTACCGCGGCCACGATGTCTGGGAGCTCCCGCCGAGCACTCAGGGCATAGCCGCCCTGACGGCGCTGAACATCCTCGAAGGCTTCGACCTCGCTCGTTACGCGCGCGAGTCCGTCGAGTCGTATCACCTGCAGATCGAGGCCATCAAGCTCGCGCTCGGGGACGCGTTTCGTTACGTCGCGGACCCGGACGGCGGCGAGGTGCCGTGGCGCCGGCGCCTCGAGAAGTCGTACGCCGAAGAGCAACGCCGCGCGATCGGTGAGACCGCGCTGGTGACGCCTCCGCAGGTGCCGCCCACCGGCGGGACCGTGTTCTTGTGCGTAGCCGACGGCGACGGCCAGATGGTTTCCTTCATCCAGTCCAACTACTCGGGCTGGCTCCTCGGGTTCGGGTCGGGCGTGGTGGTGCCCGACACCGGCATCGCGCTCCACGCGCGTGCTTGCGGCTTCACGCTCGAAGAGCACCACCCGAACGTGATCGCGCCCGGCAAGCGCCCTTTCCACACGCTGGCCCCCGCGTTCCTGAGCGAGGGCGGGCGCGCCATCGGGCCGTTCGGCATGATGGGCGGGCCGATGCAGCCGCAGTCGCACGTTCAGTTCGTGGTAAACCAGGTCGATTACGGCATGAATCCACAGGCCATCGTGGACGCCCCGCGCTTCCAGTGGATCAGCGACAACAGGGTCGAGGCGGAGCTCGGCGTGCCCTCGCACGTGATGCAGGGGCTGCTGGCGCGCGGGCACGAGGTGCGCCCTTGCGTCGACTACGCGGCCACGCCACCGCGCCTGAGCGGCCGCTTCATCGGGAGCGGAGGGCTCGCGGCGAGCGGCGACTTCGGTAAGGCACAGATCATCCAGCGCTCGAAGGACGGCGTGTACGTCGGCGCGAGCGACTGGCGCGCGGACGGCTGCGCCGTCGGCTACTGATCTCGCCTAGGACGTGGAGCGGGCTGCCGCTAGGCACCCCGTCGAGGGTGCATCGCAGCGTTGCAGGGCCGCTCCTCGCGGCGCTCCGGGGCGGCGTGGCGACGCGAAATACCGTTGTCTACTGCGGGATAGGCGCTCCGTACCGGCCCGTGCGGCAGAGACTCCGTGAATGAATTTTCATGAAGCGGGCCGCCCCCTTCCCCGTAGGGCTTCATCATACCTAGGTATTAGTGCCTGATTCGGGCGCCGCGTTCGCGTGCGCGCCGTCCGGTGCAGAGGCTCGTCGGCGTCGCCGCGCGTTCCTCGCGAGACGCGCGCGCTTCTCCGCGCCGCTTCGTCGAAACGTGAACCGCCGTCACGAAGCGAACTGCGCCGACTGTCGTCGAGTGAATGTCGAACACACACTCTAACTCCGCGGTGTGCATTCGAACGAGCGACGACGCTATGCAATCGCGAACGCGTGTGGCATCGTTTGAAGAACACCCAAACACCGGGAGAGTCATGAGCGCTGTGCAACAGGAAGAGTTTCAGGTCAGGGGCTACATGATATTGAATGTGGCAGGTTACCTTCGCGACACCGTCGGCGAGGCCGAGGCGAAGCGCATCTTCGACGGGCTGTCGCCGAAATCTCGTGAGATCGTGGCCTCCGCCAAGTCGGCGACCTGGTACCCGGTTGCGGTTCTCTCCGAACTCCTGAGCTCGATCGCGGGGCTCGCGAAGGGCGACGAGGCCAAGGCGCAAGAGCTCTTGGTCAACTGCGGCAAGTACATGGCGCGCGAGGCGACGAATACCTTCTTGCGTCTCTTGATGCGCATGTTGACGCCCGCCCTCTTCGCCAAGAAGTTGCCGGACTTCTGGGGCCGAGATTGCACGCGCGGTAAGCTGTCGGTCGACGTGAACGAACGGAAACTCGTGTGTCGCACGCACGACATGAAGGGCTTCGATCACGCGGTCTGCACGGGCGCAGGCTTCGCCACCTTCGCGCTCGAGGCCATGGGAAAGACCATCGAGTCGAGGACGATCAAGGACTGGTCTCTGAGCGCGCCGAGCGCGGACGGCGCGTCGTTCGAGCTCGTGTGGACGGCGTGAGTCGGCGCGTGCGAATCGGGGCTTATCGCGGCGCTGGCTCGGTCCGTTTGGGATACGTGGACTCTCGCAAGCACTACTCGGAGGAGCGCATCACGAGCGACGTGCTGCGCGCCGCGGAGCGGTCGACGCTTGTGCTCGTGACTCTCGGCGAGCTAGCGTTCGCGGCGGAGTCCGGTGCCGAGCGCGACAGCGAGTAGCCGCCGCTCATCGACTAGGAACGCATGCAGCCTCACTTCCAGAAGGTCCTGCTCGTGCTGCAGAAGTACATCTCGCCGGTGAACGCGCGCGCCCTCCTGGTGCGCGCGCTCGAGGAGCACGGGCTCTCGGCGGAGACCGCGTCGCGCGCCGACATGCGTCGTTGCAGCGCGGCGCTCAGGCGCGGGGTCTCGCTGTTCGTCGAGCCGGGGCGCAGGCGCGAGGCGCTGCTCGAGGTCAGCGAGGCCTGCGGCTCGGATTCGTTGCGCCCGGACGCGTGCGCGCTCGAGATCACCGCTGAGTCGGACATCGGGAGGGCGCGCGCCGAGGCCCGTCGCATTTGCGACTCCATCGGGACGACCGCGTTCGTGATGCAAAAGGTCGCGACGATCGTCAGCGAGCTTGCGCGCAACATGGTGCTCTACGCGAACGGCGGGCAAGTCGAGATCGTGCCGATGCAATCAGGCTCGAAGCGGGTGCTGGTGCGCGCCATGGATAGAGGGCCGGGTATTCCGAACCTCGAGGAGATCATGTCGGGTCGCTACAAGAGCAAGACGGGGATGGGGCGCGGCCTGCTCGGCACCAAGCGGCTCGCCGACAAGTTCGACATTTCGAGCGACGTGACCGGTACGCGCGTCACGGTCGAGGTGGCGGTTTGAAGGTCGACGGGTTCCAGGTGTCCATGCCCAAGGCGGGGGAGGTCGCGAACGGAGATCGCGCGGTCTTGCGCGTCGAGGGTGACACCGCGCTGCTCGCCGTCATCGACGGGCTCGGCCACGGCAAGGACGCGGCGGAGGTCGCGATCACCGCCGCGCGCTTGCTCGGCTCGGTGCCGCTCGAGACCTCGACGCTCGACATCATGCATCAGGTCCACGCCAAGCTCGCCGGCACGCGGGGCGCCGCGGGCACGGTGTGCGTGCTCCGAGAGCGCGTGATCGAGGCTTGCGCGGTCGGGAACGTCGAGGTCCGCTCGCAGGAGGTGAGGCTGCCGCTCGTGTTCTCCGCGGGGGTGCTCGGCTCGCAGGTGAGGAAGTTTCACGTGTGCGAGGCGCGCGTCGTGGGGCGCGCCCGCTTCGTGCTGTTCTCGGACGGGATCTCGTCGCGCACGCCGCTCGAGGATTATCGTCGGCTCGACCCGCGCTTGGCCTGCGAAGCGATCTTTAGGAAGCACCGGCGCTCGGAAGACGACGCCACGGTGTTGGTAGTGGACGTGGAGTGAAGGATGGATGACGGTTACAATCGCATACCGATCATAGGGTTCTGGGATCTGCTGTTGGTCCCGCTGCAAGGTGACATGACCGACGATCTCGCGGGCCGTCTGGTCTCGGAGGTCCTCGATCGCGTTCACCGGGACGGATCTTCGGGGCTGATCATCGACATCACCGGCCTCTGGCTCGTGGACAGTCACTTGTGCGCCGTGCTCTCCCAGCTCGCCGCAGCCGCTTCCCTGATGGGAGCGAGCACGATCATCTCCGGGATGAAGCCGGAGATCGCGATGGCGCTCGAGACC
>JAEZYO010000475.1 GCA_023419055.1 Pseudomonadota bacterium
CGGCGGCGGCGCCCAACCCGACCCGGGCATCGGTGGAACTCTCAACGTCGGGGCCGCTCCGAATGCAACCGGCGGAACCGGCTTCGGAGGTGCGTTCGAGGAGGGTGAAGGCGGCGAGTCGCAAGGCGGCGCCTCGGGCTCGGGCGGCGTGCGGGTCGACGCACACCTCTTGAGCGACGCCGTGCAATTCTTCGGCATCTTCGGCGGCCAAGAGTCGTTCGTCTCCTATCAGTTCCAGGTCGGGGGCGAGATCATCGACTTCAACCGCGGCCGATTGACCATCGGGATCGGAGTGACCGACGACGTCGCGTGCCAGCCTCCGCCTGAATTCATCGATCCGGCGCGCGTCCTGTTCGAGACGAACGTCGAAGCGCTCAGCAACATTTCGCTGTTCCAGGTGCTCCAGGCGATCGCCACGAACGACGGGCAGAACGCCGACCCAGTCCTCCTCTATCAACAAATTTACGATAGCTACGCCACTCTGGACCAGGCGACCTTGCCTGACGCGGTCCATTGTGGCGATGAGACGACCGACGGCATCCCCACGTTGAACGGCTATCCGATCGAGTGCAATCGTGTCGAGCGTTTCCACGTCAACGACCTGGAAGGCTTCTTCCCGATCGCGATGATCAACCGCCTGGACCTCGCTCCTGAGAACGGCTCCCACTGCGGCCAGCAGCGCACCATCTTCGCGAACAACAACCAGGGCCGCGCTTTCATCATCCTTGAAGCACAGGTCCCGAACCCGACACCCGAGCTCGGCATCCAAGGTTGCGCCCCACTCGCGAAGTTCTGGCTCGAACAAGACGCCATCGACGACCCGCTCCTGCGCGGAGATCGGCTCGCTCAGGCCTTCTTGAAAGGCAGCCCCGAGCTCGTCGGAGCGGGTTTCGGGCCATTCTACACGGCGACGAACCTCACCGTCGGCAGCGGTCAGATCCGGACCAATCAGTTCGATCAAGATCCCTGGACGCTGCGCGAGTTCAAGCTCGCGCTCGACGGAGACAACCTGCGCATCATCCCCTTCCCGGTTGCCGAGGCGCCCCCAGGAGCGCTCTGGAACGAGAACGCGCCCTTGCCGCAGGGGGAAGCGTGCCGAGAGAGCTTCCTCGCCGCGGTCGACGGCCTACTCACGGACGATCCCAATGCCATGTCGTTCGTCGTCGACGGCGCGTGCAAGGACGCCGAGAGCCGCAATGACTTCTCGCAGGATTACCCGAGTCAATTGTCGGAAGGCTTCCGTGAGCAGCTCGTCGAGCGCCTAGAAGGCACGGGACTGACGCCCGAGGACATCGCCAACCGAGCACAGTTTGCCGGTTCGTGCATCGGCTGCCATATCGAGGCGAACGGCCGCTTCCTCGGCAACGGTGTTTTCGCTCCGAATTCGCACGGGTTCGTGCACGTGAACGAAAGCGCCTTCGATTGCGCGAACGAGCCGGGCAGCTGCTTCTCACCGTCGCCTGCGTTGACTCAGTCCTTCCTCCCGAGCCGTCTGCAAGTCATGGCGCAGCTACTCGGGATCTCCCTCCCGCCGAACCCTTGTCAGGGCGGAGCGGGCGGCGGAACCTCGGTCGGCGGTGCTCCCGGCGTCGGTGGCGCGTTCCCCGGCACGGGCGGCTTCGCCGGAGCGTTCGGCAGCGGCGGTACGTTCGCGATGGGAGGCAGCTTCGGCACCGCGGGGTCGGGCCCGGCCATGGGTAGCGGCGGCAGCGGGCCAATCGGCGAGCCCCAACCCGTCGAAGTCGTGGCGATCGAGCTCCCTTCCGCGGACACGCCGGTAGAGGAGCTGCAAGAGGAGGAGGAGGAAATCCGCGAAGCGTACGGCGACAAGACGCTGGGCGGAAAGTCGGCTCAGAGCACTCACTGAGGTGAGCTGGCAGGCGCCGCGGTTCGATCGCGGATCGCGGCGCCGCCTCGCGCTCTTCTCGCATCCAGTGCGGGAACCTGTGGCGCGCCCCTGAAAACGGCGTCGTGAGCGACGCCCGTCTCCATCGACCGGTGCGACATCTCTGACATGGAGAGGTCGCCTCCGGATCGACAGCGACACGAGCATCGTCTCAATGACGGACGCATACACACGACCGAGCGCAACGGCAGCGAGTTGACGCGTCGCGTTCAAAGGCGGACCTCCGTTCATCTCGGCTTCCCAGGTGAACGGAACAATCGCGCAGCACGAGACTCTGGGAGCGATCTCAGGTTCGAACTCGCCCTCTCCCACCCCGCGGGCTAAAGTTCGAGGACTCGCCGCGAGCACTGAACGTATCGTCCAGGATGTGCGGCTCAGGATCCGTTTTCGACTGGAACCGCTCCCGCAAAGCGATAGTATCTAAAGACCGTTGCCTTTGCTTTGAGCCAGTCTCAAGGAGAATACACGTGTTTCTTCGCCGCCCCTCTCCTGCCACCCTTGCTGCTCTCTTCGTCACGTCTTCTCTCTTTGGTGCCCTCGCCTGCTCGGCCAGCGGTGAGACCCCTGGCAACGGCATCACCGGCGCCGGAAGCGGGAGCACCGGCAGCGGAGCAGGGAGCACCGGCAGTGGTTCGGGAAGCACGGGCAGCGGCTCGGGTAGTACGGGCAGCGGTAGCGGCACCGGCTCCAGCTCCGGCAGCACCGGCGTCATCGTCGAGATGCCCGACGGTAGCTCCGGCTGCGGCGCGTCGCTCCCCGCCGTGTTCCGTGACTTCAAAGGCTTTGGCGAGCCGGGCGGCCACACGGACTTCGAGATCTCCGCGCGCAACGTGATCCACGAGGGCGAGGTCTACAAGGGCTGGAACGACGTCGGTTGCGGTCTCGTCGAGCCGAACCTGGGCCCGAACGGCAAGCCCATTTTCTACACGGGCCCGGCGGACGTCGCGCAGGGTGGCCCGATGATCCGTACCGGCGTCGGCAAGCAGAAGCGAGTCGTCGCCGGCGCAGGCTGCTGGCCCTCCACGACGGGCATCTGCAACGTCGGAACGTGCGCTCCCTGGGACTTCAACCCGCCCACTTACGAGATCGAGAGCTCGACCAGCTTCGACCAGTGGTACACGACGTCGGCCATCAACATGGAGGTCAAGATCGACCTCCCGTTGACCGAGATGTCGCCGGGCGTCTTCGTGTACGACAGCAACGCCTTCTTCCCCCTCGACGGGCAAGGCTTCGGCAACACGCCCGGCCAGGCGCACAACTACCACTTCACGACCGAGATCCACGTCACCTTCGAGTACCAGGCCGGTCAGATCTTCACCTTCCGGGGTGACGACGATCTCTGGATCTTCGTGAACGGCAAGCTCGCGCTCGACGTGGGTGGCCTGCACGAGGACCTCGAGGGCTCCATCAACTTCGACCAGAAGGCGGCGACCCTCGGCATCACGCCGGGCACGACGTACACGATGGACATCTTCCACGCGGAGCGTCAGACCACCGAGTCGAACTTCCGCGTCGAGACGAACATCAAGTGCTTCACGCCGGTCCCGCCGGTGAAGTGAGCGGTCGGAAAGCGCCGGGCCTCAAGGCGGATCGAGCGGAGGCCCGGGCAGCTCTTCGAACACGGAGCGCAGGCCTTCCGCCCAGCGCCGGCGCAGGCCGAGCAAATACGCGTCGCCTTCCGTGAGGGTGGCGACGCCGCCCGCGCGCAAGCTGTCCTCGAGGTAGCGGAAGAGGTGGATCGGCGGCCCGACCGAGAGGTTACTGCGCATGGTCGAGTCGAACGAGATCAGCACGAGCTTGGTCGTATCCTCGATGCTCATGCGCTGGTTGAGCAGCCTATCGAGCACGGGCTTTCCGTACTTGGTCTCACCGAGCTGAAAGAAGGGCGTCTCCGCGGTGGCCTCGATGAAGTTGCCCGCCGCGTAGACGTGGAAGAGGCGGGTGCGCTCGCCTCGGATCTGCCCGCCCACGAGGAAGCTCGCGTTGAACTCGGTGCCGAACTTCGTGAGCGCTTCTCCGTGGACCCCGTGCACCTCGCGGAGCGCGCTGCCCACGATGCGCGCGACGCGGAACAGATTGGGGGCCTTGAGCACGCTCAGGCCGTCGTCGTCGCCGCGTGACCACTCCTCGATGAGGCTCAGCGCCGACTGAGTGAGCGCCAGGTTGCCCGCGCAGAGGATGGCGATGACTCGCTCCCGGGCCACCTCGTAGATGGTCATCTTGCGGAAGCTCGCGACGTTGTCCACGCCCGCGTTGGTGCGCGAGTCCGAGGCCAAGACGAGCCCATGCACGAGCAGCACTCCGACGCAGTAGCTCATCGCCGTGTTCCGGAAGCGGAGGGAGCCCGGCGTTACTGTTGCTGCTCTTGCATGGCCTGCAAGCGCGCTGCGTCCTCGGCGACGCGCACCTCGACCTCGAGTGACTCACCCGAGCCGCCGCGCCGGAAGCCGCGCACCGGGCAAGCGTCGAGGTAGTCCATGCCGATCGCGACCTTCACGTGGTGCCTCGCCGGAGCGAGACGATTGGCCACGTCGAAGCTCGCGAAGCCCTGCCCGGGGACGAGCGCTTCCGCCCAGGCGTGGCTCGCCATCTGCCCGTCGCGATCGGTCGCGAGGTAGCCGCTGACGTAGCGAGCCGGCACGCCCAGGTGGCGGCAGCACGCGATGAAGACGTGCGCGTGGTCCTGGCAGACGCCGGCCTTGGCCTTGAAGACCTCGCGCGCCGAGGTGGTGACGTCGGTCGAGCCCGACTTGTATTCCACGGCCTCGCGTACGCCGAGCATGAGCGCCTTGAGCCCCGCCGCCGGGTTCTCCTGGATCTGCTTGCGGAAGCCCTCGGCGAAGCGGCCGAGCGCGTCGTCCACGGCCGTCAGGCGCGTCGAGCGCAGGAACGTGTCCGAGCCGAGCGGCTCCGCGGCGCCGAGCGACTCCCCGTCTTCGATCAGGTCGACCTCGCCGCGCGCGCGGATGCAGAGCTCCTTGTGCGGGCGATCGATGACGAGCACGTGCGCCTCGTTGCCGAAGCCGTCGAGCCAGGGCCGCACCGGAGCGGGCAGCTCGAGCTTCCACGAGAGGATGCGCTGGTTGCCGCTGCTGCGCGGCGTGAGGCGGAGGTACTGGATGCTGTAATCCGCGGGGCGGCTGTAGCGATAGACGGTCTCGTGATGGATAGCGACGCGCATGTGGGCATCCTCTCGCTGTCGTGAAAGCTAGACGGTCATCATGAAGTCTTTGGAGATCTGCGAAGAGAGATCGGAGAGGCTGCTCTCGATCTCCTTCAAGAACTCGTGCAGGCCGTCGTGGAGCACGCGGTCCATGCGCACGAAGCGCAGGCGCGCCTGGAGCTCGCCGGCCAGGCGCTGACACTCGAGGTCGCGCCCGCGCGCGAGCCCGGAGAGCAGGTTGACGATCTGATCCGCGCAGAAGCGCACGCTGAGCGGCAGCTCTCCGCGCGTCACGAGGAGCGACGCGACGCGCGCCGGCGTGATCACGTCGTGATAGATGCGGTGGTACGCGCGGAACGCGCCGACGGCGTGCAGCACCGCGCCCCACTCGTAGAACGTCGTGGCCGCGCTCTGCTCGCCGCCCTGCTCGAGCAGCTTGTACTTGGTGTCGAGCAGGCGAACCGTGTCGTCCGCGCGCTCGAGGAACGTCCCGAGCTCGAGGAAGTGAAAGCCGTCGTCCCGCATGAAGGTGCCGTAGGTGGCGCCGCGGAACAGGCTGCAGCGCTCCTTCACCCACTCGCAGAGCTCGCGGGAGCCCTTGCGCTTGAGCGCCTTCTCGTCGAGCTGGCGGAGCTCGATCCAGGTGGTGTTGATGCTCTCCCACACCTCGAGCGAGATCACGGCGCGGAGCGCGCGGGCGTTCTCGCGCGCGAGCCTGACGCAGGCGTGGATGCTCGACGGGTTCTCCGGGTCGATGGCGACGAACGCGGTGACGCCCTCGGGCGTGGGGAGCCCGTGCTTCTCGGCGTAGACCTTCACGTCCCCGAGCATCGAGAGCACGGTCCCGAACTCCTCGCTCGCCTTCGCTCGATCGCTGCCGCGCTGGAGCGCGATGCGGTGGCTCACGTCCAGGATGCGAGCCAGGCTCTCGGCGCGCTCGACGTAGCGCCCCGTCCAGTAG
>JAEZYO010000569.1 GCA_023419055.1 Pseudomonadota bacterium
CATGCGCTGGGAGAGAGGTCACACGAGCCCCGACGTCATCGATCGCCGCGGACAAGGCGGCACGGGCATGGGTGGCGGCGGAAACTTCGCGCTGATCTCGCTGGCGATGATGCTGGTTCGGAGGTTCGGCATCGTCGGCGTGCTGGTCGTGATCCTCGGCCTGGGTGCGCTCTGGTTCTTCGGGGGCGGGGGGCAGGAGACGCAGCGCCTGGCCGACGAGCGCGCCCAGCAGAGCGGGCAGCCCGCGTCGGAGGACGTGCAGTTCGTCTCGTTCGTCCTCGACGACGTGCAGAACACCTGGACCGAGAAGTTCCGCGAACGAAACCAGCCGTACGAGCGGGCCAAGCTGGTGCTCTTCACGGATCGAACGTCCACCGGCTGCGGCTTCGGTGACGCCGCGACGGGACCGTTCTACTGCCCGCTCGACCGTCGCGCCTACATCGATCTCGGCTTCTTTCGGGAGCTGGATCAGCGATTCGGCGCGAGCGGCGACTTTGCTCAGGCCTACGTGCTCGCGCACGAGATCGGTCACCACGTGCAGAACTTGCTCGGGACGAGCGAGCGCGTGCATCGAGCGCCGGCTGCGGCGCAACGCGGCGCGAAAGGTTTGAGCGTCCGCCTCGAGCTCCAGGCAGATTGCTTCGCGGGCGTTTGGGCAAAGTCCACGCAACGGCGCGACTTGCTCGAGGTCGGTGACATCGACGAAGCCTTGCGAGCGGCCGCGGCGATCGGCGACGACAGACTGCAGCGCCAATCCTCCGGCACGGTCAGCCCGGACAGCTTCACGCACGGCACCTCCGATCAACGCGCGCGCTGGTTCCGGCGCGGCGTCGAGAAGGGCACCTTCGAGGCGTGCGACACCTTCTCGGCGACCGCGCTCTAGATTAAAACGCAGGCCCGAACAGCCGCTCGGGCCCGTTCGAGCCTTTGACGAACAGCTGAAGCGCGAGGTTGTCGCGCGGCCCCTGATAGTACGAGACGAAGAGCTCGTGCTCGCCGGACTCGAGCTGAATCGTCGCCTGCTTCGACACTGGCGGGTGCTGACCGTCGTTGTCGATCACCGGGTAACCGTCGATGTAGAGGATCGCGCCGTCGTCAGAGACGAGCCGGAAGCGGTAGTAGTCGCCGGCCTTCACGGTGAACTTGCCGCGATAGCGGATGGCGAACCATTCGGTGCGCTTGGTGACGCCGGGGAAGCCTTCGCTGAAGCCGCGCGGCGCGACGTCGAGCGTGTTCGTGAAGAAGGTGGCGAGCAGCGGACAGCTCGTCACCTCTTTCACGCTCCGCGTGCCGCGGCGGATGGCACAGACCTCCGCGCGAAAGGCGCCCGTCGGGCCGCCGAAGGCGAAGGCGCGCGTAACGACCCCGCCGGAGCCCGAGCCCGCGCCTCTTCCGCCGGGCCCGCCGTGAGCACCCGGACCGGAGCCGGCGGATTGGCCCATCCTCGGCTCGGGAACGCGCTCGTAGGGAGCCGTCTTCGAGGCGGAGCGCGCCTCGATCAGGATCTTCCGCGGTCCAGCCTTCGCGAGCACGGTGCTCGACGCGTCGAGCGCAGCCAGGAGATCGAAGTCAGAAGAGGGTAGGTCCTCGCTCTCCACGTCGGGCTTGGTCTTGGGGTCCGGCTCGGGAGTGGCGACTCGGGGCGCCGCGATCCGCGGAGCGCGCTTGGGCACTGCAGGCTGCGGCGGAGCGACCGTTGCTGCCTTCGGATCCGGCGCGGGCGAGCCACCTCCCGGCGCAGTAGCATCGGGAGCCGGCGGCTCGAGGGAGATGAGGAGTGAATCGAGCTCCGCGCCCGAGGTCGAGCCGAAAGCCGTCCCCGAGCGCTCCGTGATGGGCGCCAGCCAGAGCGCGACATGGAGCAAGAGCGCGAGCCCGAGTGAACCTCGGAAGCGACTCGGCTTCGATTGCGGGTCGTCCCAAACGCGCATCTCCTGGCGACCATTCGCGAGTCTCTGCCGCGGATCAACGGCGAAACTCGGCGCCCGATTTTCAGGCGCTTTCCGCGGGCCGTCGGCCCGTTTGCTCGAGGATGGCTCGATACTGCGCGACGTGATCGAGCGCCGAGCGCTGCCAGGAAAAGCGAGACACGACCGTGAGCGCCGCCGCGACGAGCCTCGCCGGAACGCCGGACTCGCCGAAGACTGCTTCGAGACCCTCGGTCATGTCGTCCACCGACTCGGGGTCGACGAGGATCGCCGAGTGACGGTCGAGGTACTCGGTGAAGGGGGGACGAAAGGAGACGACGACGGGCTTTCGAGCGGCCATGGCTTCGAGCACCGAGAGGCCGAAGCCCTCCTGCTCCGAGGGACAGAAGAGAGCCTGACAGAGCTGGAAGAGCGCCGTAAGCTCGTCGTCTTCGATGGGGCCGGTGCGGATGACTCGCGCTCGGCGCTCCGCCGGCAACTCCGAGAGCAGCGCCTCGAAATCAGCTCGGTAGGCGTCGTGCGTGAAGATGCTGGCTCCCCCCGCGATCACCCAATACAGATCCGGAACACGCGCGAGCATCTGAGCCACGGCAGACAGCGCGCGCAGGCTGTTCTTTCTGGGCTCGACCCCGCCCACGCTCAGGAGCACGCGGGCTCGCTCGGGAACGCCGTGGCGCTGTCGGACCCACGTCTCGAGCTCGGGCCGGCGGCGCGCGAAACGGCTCGGATCGACGCCGTTGAAGAGGAGCTCGGTGTCGCGGCCGAAATGGGCCAAGACCTCTTTACGGGTGAGCTCGCTCACCGAAAAGACGGCGTCCGCCTGCTCGATCGAGCGCTTCTGGCAGGCTTCGAGATAAGGGCTGTCGAAGCGCTCGACGTGATGCACCGTCCGCACGATCGGAAACGGGCGCTCCCCGTTCGCGGAGGCGAGCAGGGCGTTCGCCGCGAGACAATCTTCGGCGTGCCAGATGTCGTGGCGCGGCGACAGCGCCGCGAGGCCGGCGTGAAACTCCGCGATCCGCTGGCGGATGAGGTCGTCCGTCGAGGACTCGGCGGGCGCGGCCGGGAGCAAGCGGAGCGCGCAGCGCACGCGCCGAAAGAAGCCGTCGCCATGCTTGCAGAGCGCGTACAGCGTGACGTCGTGACCGAGCGCGGACAGCGCCTCCGCGAGACAGGCCGCGTGCACCACGCTGCCGCGCGGTCGCGACGAGTAGGTGAAGATGCCGACGGAGAGAGTGCGCGCCATGCGAGGTGAGGGGGCTCACCGTGCCGACTATTCTTGCGCCGTCGAGGCGCGCTAGTCGTTGTCGCTCGGGTTTCGGCTTTCTTGCGCCGCGCTTTCGGGCCGAGTTGGACGTGCGCTCATGAACCCTGCCCGTACCGCCGTCACCACGGACTGGCGAATCGCCGCGAGTCGCTCCGGGCCGAGCCCCTCTCCGGTCGTGTCTTTGATCATGAAGCAGTCGCGCGCGAGCGCCCCTTCGGTGCGAATGTCGGACGAAGCGATCTCGACGCCTTGAGAGTGCAGGGCGGTCGTGATCGAGAGCAGCAGCCCCGGGAAGTCGGGCACCTCGACGATCAACACGAACTCCCCGCGCCGGAGCGCCTTGGTGTTGAAGAAGGCGCGAGGGTGCGGCGTCGTGTCGAACGCGTCGGAACCCGGGGGCAGGGAGTGCGAGATCGGAGCCGGCTCCGGCGGCGCTTCCAGGAGGTCGGCGAGCGACGACGCGACCTTCTGGAGGTCTCGATCCTCGATCGCTCGAGCCACGCCGCCTTGCGGGAGAGGCCTGAGCCAGAAAAAGTCGACGGCCTCGATCGTTTCGTCAGGGCGCTTGCGCGAGTAGATTTGCGCGACGCGCACCTCGAGTCGCCGCCGCAGCAGCGCGTTGCAGATGAACGAGAGCAGGCCTGGCCTGTCGTCGGCGACCACGCAGATGAGCGCGCCGCCGTCGGCCAGCGTGCGCCAGCGCTCGATGTGAACCGTCGCCGAGGCCCGGCGCTCCACGATCTTCGCGTGCTCGGCGCGCTCCTCCGGCTCGTAGGTGGCTGCGTACGTTTCCGGCATCGAGCTCGTGAATGCGACGACCTCGTCCGACTCGATGAACTCCATCGATGCGAAACTCTCCGGCTGCATGCTCGATCATGGACCGGGGTCCGTTTTCGGAAGCTTTCTTCCGTGTTTCAGCTCGGAACGCGGACCTTCAGTTCAGGTCCTTTTGTGTCCCGGCGCGCGCTCGGAGCGCGTCCGAGAGCTCGGTCAGATGCGCCACGAGCAGGCGCAGCCGCTCTCCGGGGTCGAGCTCTTCGAGCAAGCGCTGGCTCTCGTCGGGGTTCGCGATCATGGCCGCGGCCAGGCAATCCGCGAAACCGCTCGCGTCGCGCGCGTCGTGCGTGATCGAGCCGAGCTCGCGCAGCGCGGGGGGCAGGTGCGGACCGAGCGTGCTCCAGAGTCGCACGAGCTCTTGCTGCCAGGCCGCAGCGAGCAGCGGATCCGTCGGGCTGTCAGGCAGCGCTTCGGCTCGGACGATGCGGAAGGACTGCTCGGGAGGGAGCTCCTGCACGATTCGCACCCGCGCGACCCCTTCCAGCAAGATGTTGTAGCGGCCGTCGGGCAGAGCCTGATCGTTCACGACGCGGCCGACGCCGCAAATCTCGTGGACCGGAGGGCGACCCGAGTAGTTCGACTCGTAGCCCGGCTTGAGCCGCGCCACCGCGAGCACACGCTGATGATCGAGCACGTAGCGAGTCATTTCGCGGTAGCGCGGCTCGAAGACGTGGAGCGGCAACTTGGAGAGCGGAAAGAGCGTCGCGTTCGGTAGCGGAAAGATCGGCAGTGCCGCAAGCTCCGACGCCGAAAGCGGAAACCGTGGCTCGGGCATGTCGAGGAGCCTACGCCCTGTTCGGTCCCCGGCAAGGCTCGCGCGCCCGAGTCAGCCGTTGACCTGGCCCTGTTCGTCGATTTGACGCCGAAATCGGTCAGGCTTCTTGAAGAGCCGATCCATCGACGCGAACGCGTGGAGCGCGAGCGGGCTCGTTTGACGGCCGAGGCGGCACTGCAGAAAAATCGCCTGGCGGAGCAGCGGCTCGAGATCGAGCGCGCAGCGAGCTTCCCATTTTTCCGAAGAGACCTCCTCTTTCAGGAGCGCGCTCTCGAAATCGACGAGCAAGATCTCGAGCGGCGCGTGACACACGATGTAGTTGTGGAGTTCGGCGTCGCCGTGCGCGAATCCCCCCCGCTGGAGCATCGTCAGGAGATCGTACGCCTCCTCCGCGAGTCGCCAGAGTCCCGCCGTCGACTCGAGCGGAAGCTCCTCTGCGATGCGGATGTTCGCGTCCTCCGGGTCGACCCCGAGCTTCGACAGCCGGTTGTAGGGCGTGCCCGGGAGCAGGCAGCTGCGAAAGACGTTCGGCGTGGCGCCGATCGGAGGTGGAAGACGATCGGTGATTTCGCTCGCCCGCGCGTGTCGCTTGAACTCGTACTCCGGGTCTCCGTTCAAGCGGCCCGGGTAGTAGGTCTTCCGAAAATGGAGGGGATACTTCGTGGCGAGCGGGAACTGGCTTCGCGTCTCCACGCCGGCGATCACGAGATCGGCGGTCATGAGCGTCATGTTTCCCGCCGAGCGCTTCGCGAGGGTGCGAACGACGAAGTCGCGCTGGGGAGCCTTGTCCACCATCGTGAGGTAGTCGTGCGCGAGCATCACCGAGTGCCGGGGGGAGACGGGGACCGCGCGATGCTCTTCTTTCACGCCCCAACGTTGGCAGATCCTTCCGCAGCGCAGCAAGCCACGCCCCGGAAACGAGCAAACCGGGCGGCCGCGGGGGGCGGGGCGTGTTAAAAAGCAGGCCATCCTCCGCGAGCCGCCATGACACCGGCCCCGACGACACCGGCTCCCGAGCGCTGGAAGCTGCCGCCTTGGCTCGTGACGCTGCTGAAGCTCGTCTGCAGCGCGGCGGTGCTCGGCTACTTCGCGACCACGGTCGACTTCAGCATCACCCAGAAGTTGGTGGCCGGCACCGACCTCCGCTTCGTCGCGCTGCTGGGCTCGTTCGCGGTCCTCGAGCCGGCGCTCGCCGGCCTCCGGTTCAAGCTGCTCTTGGACCCCGTCCAGCAGCTCCCGCTGACGAAGCACGTCGCCTATTACTACTGCGCGTACTACTTCAACCTCGTGCTCCCTAGCTCCCTCGGGGGTGACGGCGTGCGTTTCGTCTTCCTTTCGCGGCACGGGATCGCGAAGAGCCAGTCGGCCACCGCGCTCGTCGCGGAGCGCGTGCTCGGGATCTTCTCGCTCGTCTTCGTTTGCGGGATCTCGGCGCTCTTCGCCGCCCTCCCGCCCTACGCCGAGCGCACCGTCTTCGTCGCCGTCGCGGTCGCCACCGCGGGGCTCGTCGGGCTCTCGGTCCTGGTCAGGCTCGCACGGCGCCTCGCGATCAAGAGCGAGATCGTCTCGAAAATCGCGGCCGCCCTCGCCGAGCTCGGCCGGCCCACGCCGAGGCTCGCCGCCGCGTTCGCGGTCTCCGTGATTTACCAGGCGGTCGGCGTGCTGCTCACCGTGATGGCCGCCTGCGCTTTTCGCATTGACGTGGCGGCGCTCCAGATCTTCGCCTTCGTGCCCCTGATCTGGTTTCTGACCATGGTTCCCCTCAGCCTGGGCGGCCTCGGCGTGAGAGAGGCAGGCTTCGTGTATCTATTCGGCACGGTCGGCGTCGCAGAAGGAGCCGCGCTCCTGCTCTCGCTCGGAACGTACGCGGGCCTCGTCGCGGCGGGCGCAGTCGGGGGGATCGTGCTGCTGTTTCAAGCGCGGCTGGTGCCTCGTACGGCTGGGGCGGCCGAAACGGGGTGAGGGCTCGACGAGCCGAGAATCGCGTTTTCCTGCGTGTTCCTGCGGAGGTGTGTCGGAAGTAAACAGCGCCCCCCCGGCTCACGTTTCAGTGGCAGTGCGATCGCGGGGGAGTCCTTCACGAGCGAGCTCGGGACATGCGGCCGGTTCGCTCGAAGCTCCTCAGGTCGTGAGGTCTCTTTCGCGTGCGTTTCGAGATCCTCGATCTGACCGAAAATCATCACTTGAATCGAGGGCGCGACGAAGGGACATTCCGATGCTGCAGTCTTCCAGAAGCGGGAATATGGGCGCCTCAACACAAAGCAGCAGGAAGCAGATCCTCACCGTCAACGTCGAGGATTACTTTCACGTTTGGGCAATCCGCAACTCGAACGCGGTTCGTCGCAAGCATTGGGATCGACTCGACCCGCGACTCGACGCGAGCCTCGCTACGTCACTCGAGCTCCTGCGGAATCACGACGCGAAAGCGACCTTCTTCGTCTTCGGCTGCATCGCCGATACGCACCCCTACCTGATCCAGCGCATCATGGCGGACGGGCACGAGGTCGCGAGCCGAGGGTATTGGCCGCGAAGCTTGGTCGACCTCGGGCGTCAAGAGTTCGTGGACGATCTCGCGCGCGCCAAGGAGGCTCTCGAGCGCGCCGGCGCGAACCGCATCGTGGGCTTTCGATCTCCCG
>JAEZYO010000511.1 GCA_023419055.1 Pseudomonadota bacterium
AACCTTGTGCTCGAACGCATCGAGATACGGCTCGCACCAACGCTCGAGGTCCCGTTGCCATTTCTCTCCGAGGTCGCGCATCGCGCTCGCCTATGGAACACAGGTCGCCGCCAATGGAAAGAAAAAAAGTGGCGGAGTAGCGCTAGAGCACCGATCGGTTTGCAACCGATCGGTGTTCTCTAGTGTCTTTTTCATCGGGGCGGCACGCGCCGCTCCACCCCACGCGGCCGCTTCGCGGCGAGCAACACCGGCTCAAACCGTTTGTCGCTCTAGCGCGCAGCGTCGCGCTCACTTCTCCACGAACGCGCGCTCGATCGTGTACTCGGCGGCTTCGTGGCTCGAACCCTCGCGGAAGCCGCGCGATTCGAGCAGGGAGACGGTGTCGTTCAACATCTCCGGGCTGCCGCAGATCATCACGCGGTCGTGCTCGGGGTCGAAGCTCGGCAGGCCCACGTCAGCGGACAGCTTGCCGTTCCCGAGCAGCTCGGTGATGCGGCCCCGGTTCTTGAACGGCTCGCGCGTGACCGTCGGGTAGTAGAGGAGCTGGTTCTTCACCTGCTCGCTCAGGTACTCGTGCTCGGGGAGCTCATTCTGGATGTAGTCCGAGTAGCCGAGGTCCTTCACGAAGCGAACGCCGTGCACCAGCACGACGTGCTCGAAGCGCTCGTACGTCTCGGGGTCGCGAATCATGCTCATGAACGGCGCGAGGCCGGTGCCAGTCGCGAGCAGGTACAGGCGCTTGCCGGGCTTCAGGTGGCTCAAGACCAGCGTGCCGGTCGGCTTCTTCCCGACGAGCACGGAGTCACCGGGCTTCAGGTGCTGGAGCCGCGAGGTGAGCGGGCCGTTCGGCACCTTGATGCTGTAAAACTCGAGGTGCTCTTCGTAGTTGGCGCTGACGACGCTGTAGGCGCGCAGCAGCGGGCGCCCCTCGACCTCGAGGCCGAGCATCAAGAAGTGGCCGTTCTTGAAGCGGAGCCCACGATCGCGGGTGGTGGTGAAGCTGAAGAGCGAGTCGCTCCAGTGACGAACGCTGAGGACGGTTTCTTGGCTGACGGCGCCCATAGGCTCTTTCATAGGACGTCTTGACCCATCGTCAAAACGGGATATTCAGGAATAGTTCTTCGGATTTTCCGATGAATGCTGTCCCCGATACCGGACAAAATCCCACCGGTTCGAAGGTTTACGATGCGTTTCACGCTGCGCCAGCTCGAAGTGTTTCTGGCGGTGGCTCGCTTCGAAAGCGTGAGCCAGGCCGCGCACGAGCTCGGGATGTCCCAGTCCGCCGTCAGCGGATCCCTGGCCGACCTGGAGGGTCAGTTCGAGATCCAGCTCTTCAACCGTGTGGGTAAGCGCCTCGAGCTCAGCGAGCTCGGGCGGGCGCTTCGCCCGCGGGCGCAGGCGCTGGAAGAACAGGCGCGCGAGCTCGAGAACCGGTTCGCGAGCCAGAGCGACATCGGGCCGCTCCGCGTGGGGGCGACGCTCAGCATCGGCAACTACCTGACCGCGCCGCTGCTCGCGCGGTTCCTGCGCCATCACCCGGAGGCGCGCGTCACGCTCGAGATCGCGAACACGGCCGAGATCGCGCGCAAGGTCCACAACTTCGAGATCGACATCGGCCTCATCGAAGGCGAGCTCCAGGATCCCGAGCTCGAGGTGACGCGCTGGCGCGAGGACGAGCTCTGCGTCTTCTGCGCGCCCGGTCACGCCTTCGCCAAGAAGCGCGCGCTCCGCGATCAGGATCTGCGAGAGGTGGACTGGATCGTGCGCGAGCCGGGCTCGGGCACCCGCCAGGGCTTCGAGCATGCCATGCACGGCATCCTGCCGGAGCTTCGGATCTTGCTCGAGCTCCAGCACACCGAGGCGATCAAGAGCGCCGTCAAGGCAGGGCTCGGTGTGGGCTGCGTGTCCCGCGTCGCGCTCGAGGACGAGTTCGCCGTGAAGACGCTCGTCCCCTGCCGCGTGCCGGAGCGCGACTTCCGGCGCTACTTCTACTTCGTGCTCCATCGCAAGAAGTACCGGAGCCCCGCGATTCGGAAATGGCTCGCGCTCTCGCGCGCCGAGCTCAGCGGCTAGGCGGGAGCAGGAGCGGATCCCGATAGATCTCGTCGACCGAGAGTTCGACGCTCAGCGAGACGAGCCGCAAGACCTGTCCCTCACGAGCGATCTCCCGCGACCACGTGCCGTCGGCCTCCCGCCGCACGATCTCGATCCCTCGGCGATCATGCGCGACCAGCAGCACTTCTTCGAGCGACGGGATCTGCTTGTAGTGCCCGAGCTTGTCGCCGCGATCATAGTCCTCGGTGGACGGGCTCAGCACCTCGACGAGGAGCTTGGGGTTGACCGCGGTGTGGCGCTTCGGATCCTCGGGATCGAGCTCCTTGCCGCAGATGACGGTGACATCGTCCCCCGGACATCGCAAACACGCCGCCATCGACGAACTCGAGCTTGATGCCGCTGTCTTCCTCGATCGAGACATACTCGGCAAACGTGAAGCGGTGGCGAGGCCCCTGGCCCATGGGTAGATGGCTAGCACGGCCCTGAAACGGCCGAACCAGGCGGCCGTCACGCAACCGTAGTCAGCGTGGCCGCGCTGAGTTAGAGGCTCCTCGGCTTGCAGGATCCCCGCTTCGTCGTCGCTACGCTCGCCGAGACCAGGCCCGCGCTCGAGCTCGGAACGCTCGACCTGTGCTTCCTCGCGGCGCTCGAGCTCCGGGCGAGCGGAGCTGCGCTCGGGTCGTTCCAGGAAGAGCAGCTGTTCGAGATCTTCGAGCAGGTGAGCGAAATAGTGGAGCCCGACGCCGAGCAAGCCCGGCGGCGCGCCACGCTCACCATCCAGCGCCTGCGCGATCAAAAGCTGCTCGCGCGCGTGGACGGCGCCGGGGTCCTGCGCGCCGGCGAGTTCGCGTTGACGCGGCTCGGCGCGGCGATCGTGGAGTGCTTCCTCTCGGACGAGGCGCTGACCCACGAGAACCTGAGCGTGCTGATGCGCACCCTGCGATCGAGCGTGGCCGACGCGCTCGCGGCCGCGCGGCGCGCGAACACCCCCGAGATCTGGCGCGCCCAGGTCGAGGTGCCGCTGCGCGTCACGGTGGCGGACCTGGTGAGCGGCATCGAGCGGCGGCAGCGCGGCCTCGACGTGAAGCAGGCCGAGTTCCAGCAAAGGATCGCCGGGCTCCTCCAGGCAGACTGGTTCGGCGCGGTCGAGAGCTGCCAGGCGCTGCTCGAGAGCTCGAGCCGCACGCTCGCCGAGCTCAACGAGATGCTGCTGCGCGACAGCGCGGAGCTCTCGACGTTGCTCCAGGAGATCCTCGAGCGCACGGTGCTCGGCGGCGCCGAGACCGCGGAGCTTGCGACCTTGCGCGCGGTCGAGCAGGTCGAGCGCATCGCGGCCTGGGGAGCCGCCCGGCAGCGCTCCTGGTCCGAGTACTACCAGTACGTGCACCGCTATTTGTGCGACGTGGTGCGGCTCGATCCTTCGCGCGCGCTCAGCGAACGGCTGCGCCAGCAGCTCTCCGGCCACGTGAAGCGCCCCTTCTCGCTCACCGTCGCGAGCGCGGCTCCGATCAAGCTGCTCCGCGACGTGATGCCCGCCCCTACGGCGAAGCCGCCCGTGAAGCGCCCGCGCGCCGAGCGCGAGAAGCAGCCTGCCGACTCGGCGCCGGTCGACGTGCACGCGCTCATCGCCCAGTACGTGGCCGAAGAAGTAAAGGCGGGCGCGCGAGGCCTCTCGGAGGTGACGGAGCGGGTGCTCGCGAAGCTGCCCGCCGAGGACCGCTTCCTCGCGGCGGGCCGCGTCGCGGAGGCCCTGGCGAAGCTCGAAGAGACCGAGCGCGAGCGGGAGCGACCCTGGCTGCCGCTCTCGGACGGGATGACGATCGAGGAATGGAGAGTCAACGGCGTGGGAAACCAGGACCGAGGGGCGATGGAGCAGCACCATGAGTGACAGTCGCTTCCTCACACTCGGCGACGCCGTCGAGGACGAGAACTTCCCCGAGGTCGATCTGCTGCTCCGCCGGGGCCGTCACGTCGATCGCGACGACACCGCGCTCTACGGCTACCTCTCCGACGCCGCCGACCACCTCGAGCCGTTCTACCGGCGCTTCGGCTGCGAGCTCGTGCACGCGACCGAAGGCTATTTCTACCTCTTGCCCACGAACGACAAGCTCGGGCGCCGTCACCTCGGCGTGCCGGAGATGCTGGTGGGGCAAGCGCTCGCGCTCCTCTATCTCGATCCGAGCACGCTCCAGAACGGCGGCATCGTCACCAAGCAAGACGCGCTCTCGCGGCTCGCGGGCGTGACCGGGAGCGACGCGCTGACCCAGGCGTTCAACCCGAAGCGCAAGCGCATGGACGAGCGCGTGGCCGAGGAGACGGTGCGCGCCAAGTTCGGAGAGGCGCTGCGCCGTCTCTCGACGCTCGGCTTCGTGGACTTGCTCGAGAACGACGGGCTCAAGCTGCGCTCGGCTTTGATGCGCTTCGCCGAGCCGGTGAAGGGCGAAGGTTCGTCGCTCGAGGCGCTGGAGCGGCTCGTCGCACGCGGCGAGCTCGTGCTCGGCACGGGCGACGACGAGGAAGAGAGCGACGGGCTCGACGCCGAGCCGGGAGAGCGGGAGCGCGAGCCGAAGGCGCCGAAGAAGCGAGCCGAGCGCGAAGCGACGCCGTTGCCGCCCGCCGTGGCGGAAGCGATGGTGGACTTCGAGGAGTTCGGCGCCGAGTTCGACACGGCGCGCTCGAGGGCGGACGCGCCGAGCGCGAGCGAGCTCCCGATCGGCGCCGAGCCCACGGACGACGCGCAGCGCCGATTCGAAGAGCTGTTCCCCGAGGACGAAGACGAGGACGAGGACGAACCCGACGAGTCCGAACCCGAGCCCGAGCCCGGCGCGTCCGAGCCCGAGCCCGAGCCCGGCGAGTCCGAGCCAGAGCCCGAACTGGACGAGTCGGAGCCCGACGAGCCGATCTCGAACGGTGAGCCCGAACCCTGGGACCGCGAGCCCGTCAACGGTGCCCCCGAGCCCTGGGACGACGAGCCCGATACCGAGCACGGCGAGCCCGAGCCCTACTCGGAGCCCGACACCGAGCGAGAGGGCGAGCATTGACGAGGACGTTCGCGCAAGCGCTCGCGCTCGTGAACTGGAAGGGCGTCTTCTACGAGCGCTACCTCTTGCACCGGCACGTGACCGCGCTCGAGGGCTCGAACGGCGCGGGCAAGACCACGGTCATGATCGCGGCCTACGTCGTGATGCTGCCGGACATGTCGCGGCTCCGCTTCACGAACCTGGGTGAGACCGGCGCGACCGGCGGGGACAAGGGGATCTGGGGGCGCCTGGGGGAGACCGGTCGCCCGTCGTACGCCGCGCTCGATCTCGAGCTGCCCTCGGGCGAGCGCCTGGTCGCGGGCGTCGAGCTGCGGCGCAAATCGGAGCCCACGGTCGAGCCGACGCCGTTCGTGGTGACCAAGCTCGGCAAGGACGTGCGCCTGCAGGATCTCTTGCTGCTCCGGCGCGAGGGGCACGACGAGGTGCCCGAGCTCTCGGAGCTCAAGGGGAATGCGCACAGGCTAGGCGCGGAGTGCCAGGTGTTCGCGAGCACCAAGG
>JAEZYO010000610.1 GCA_023419055.1 Pseudomonadota bacterium
TTCGCGACCAACGATTCGCAACCCGACGGCAACAGCCCCTGGTTTCAGGGCGCAGAGGTGCGCGTGCCGAGCGAGGGCGACGACACGTGCGGCTTCGACGTCGCGCTCGTCATCCTGGACAGCAACGTCCCGAACCGGGTGGCGGTGCCGGCGGTGCCGCGCATCGATCGCGAGGTCGAGGCGGGCGAGTCGTACATCGCGATCGGCTACGGCGAAGACGAGAACGGGGAACAGCCCGAGGGTCGAATGCTGCTCGGGGACCTCGAGGTGCAGTGTGCGCCCGGCGAGTGCCCGGCCTACGCGATCAAGTCGACCGAGTTCTTGGGCGAGACCGGCATCTGCAGCGGCGACTCCGGGGGGCCAGCCCTCGACGCGGACGGGAAGGTGGTGGGCGTGGTCTCGAGAGGCAGCGGCTCCTGCGAGACCCCGATCTATGGAACCGTGACCGCGTGGCGCGATCTCATCGTCGAAACCGCGCTCGACGCGGCCGAGCGCGGCGGCTACGAAGCGCCCTTCTGGGCGCTGTCGGGCTCGAGTGATCGCCCCCCTGGTGGGGGTGGCTCCGGGGCCGGCGGAGGAACGTCCTCGGGCGAGCCGATCCCGTGTGACGCGCCGAGCGATTGCCCGGCGGATTCGGTTTGCCATTACCGGAGCGATCCGGCCGACGCAGTCTGTCGCCTGACCTGCTCCGTGGACAGCGAGTGCGGCGCCGGGGAAGTCTGTCAGGCGATCGCGGGCAGCGACGCGAGCGTCTGCCTCGAGCCGAAGGGAGACAGCGCCGAAAGTTCCGGCTGCTCCGTCACGTCGAGCGCACGCGGCTCGCGGTTCCGTGAAGGGTGGGCGCTCTTGGTCGCCCTGGCTTTCGGAGCCCACAGGCGAAACCGAAAGCGACGAAGGATGTGAAGTGGAGCCGAGGGGGATCGAACCCCTGACCTCCGCATTGCGAACGCGGCGCTCTCCCAGCTGAGCTACGGCCCCGGGAACCCGGGATGGGGATGAAATAGGTAACGAAGAGGGGGTCGCCGGCGAGCGCCGACGAGGGAGCGGGAAAGTAGCTTTCTCCGCAATCAAGTCAACCAATTTCCAGCATCGACCACCCGACCGACGACGTTTAGTTCCGTGGCGAGGGGGTTTGCTCGGGACGTTGCCCCACTGTGGCACGGTTCCATTGACCGGGGGACCCCGGTGGTTATGTTGCCCCCCGGTTCAGGCGGGTCTAGCCCCGCGCCACGGCCTGGGGCAGCCCCCGGCGAGAGCGGCGGAAGGTCCCGCGACAGACAGAGTCTTCACAACGGAGAGAGCGCCCCCACCCGGGGCCGCGCGAGGAGCAACAGAGTCATGGGTAAGATCATCGGAATCGACCTCGGGACGACCAACAGCGTCGTCTCCGTCATGGAGGGCAAGGACGCCAAAGTCATCGTCAACGAGGAAGGCTCGCGCATCACGCCGAGCGTCGTCGCCTGGGATGACAAGGGTGAGGTCCTGGTCGGTACGATCGCCAAGCGCCAGGCGGTGACCAACCCCGAAGCGACCGTGTACTCCGCCAAGCGCTTCATCGGCCGCCGCTTCGAGGAGGTCGAGCAGGAGTCGCACCGCGTGCCTTACAAGGTCGTGAAGGGTCCGAACGGGGACGCCTGGATCGAGGTGCGCGGCAAGCAGATGGCGCCGCCCGAGGTCGCGGCCAAGGTGCTCCAGAAGCTCAAGAAGGCCGCTGAAGACTACCTGGGTGAGAAGGTGACCGAGGCGGTCATCACCGTCCCTGCCTACTTCAACGACTCGCAGCGCCAGGCGACCAAGGACGCGGGCAAGATCGCGGGCCTCGACGTCAAGCGCATCATCAACGAGCCGACCGCGGCCGCTCTCGCCTACGGGCTCGACAAGAAGTCGAACGAGATCATCGCCGTTTACGACTTCGGCGGCGGCACGTTCGACATCTCGATCCTCGAGGTGGGCGACAACGTGGTGCAGGTGATCTCCACCAACGGCGACACGCACCTCGGTGGTGACGACCTCGACGTCCTCATCATGGAGTGGCTGATCGGCGAGTTCCGGAAGGACACCGGCATCGACGTCGGCAAGGACAAGATGGTGATCCAGCGTCTCAAGGACGCGGCGGAGCAGGCGAAGATCGAGCTCTCCAACAAGCAGGAGACGACCATCAACCTGCCGTTCCTCACGGCCGACGCGAGCGGGCCGAAGCACCTCTCGAAGCAGCTCACGCGCGCCAAGTTCGAGCAGATGGTCCGCCCGCTCATCGAGCGCACCATGGAGCCCGTGCGCCGCGCGCTCGACGACGCGAAGAAGAAGCCGAACGAGATCGACGAGGTCGTGCTCGTCGGCGGCTCGACGCGCATCCCGCTCGTGCAGGAGACGGTCATCAAGTTCTTCGGCAAGGAGCCGCACAAGGGCGTCAACCCGGACGAGGTCGTCGCCATCGGCGCGGCCGTCCAGGGCGGCGTGCTCTCCGGTGACGTTCGCGACGTGGTGCTGCTCGACGTGACGCCGCTCTCCCTCGGCGTCGAGACGCTGGGTGGCGTCATGACCACGATGATCCCGCGCAACACCACGATTCCGACTCAGAAGAAGGAGATCTACTCGACCGCGAGCGACAACCAGACGAGCGTCGAGATCCACGTCCTTCAGGGCGAGCGCGCCGAGGCGCGGTACAACCGCACGCTCGGCAAGTTCCACCTCGAAGGTCTGCCGGCGGCCCCGCGCGGGATGCCGAAGATCGAGGTCACCTTCGACATCGACGCGAACGGCATCCTCTCCGTCGGCGCCAAAGATCTCGCGACCGGCAAGGATCAGAAGATCACCATCACGGCGTCGAGCGGCATCAACAAGGACGACATCGACCGCATGGTGAAGGACGCGGCCGAGCACGAGGCCGAGGACAAGCGTCGTCGTGAGGAGATCGAGCGCCGGAACAAGCTCGACAACCTCTGCTACACGCTCGAAAAGCAGATCTCCGAGAACAAGGACAAGCTGCAGGGCGTGGACCTCTCCACCATCGAGGGCCTGATCAAGGACGGGCGCGAGGCGGTCGAGAAGCAGGACGACGCCAAGGTGCAGGACGTGCTCGCCAAGCTCGAGAAGGAAGCGCACACCATGGCCGCCAAGCTCTACGAGTCGGCGGGTCCGGCTCCGGGCGGCGAGCCTGGCGCGGCGCCCGGTGGCAAGCCCGGCGACGACAAGAAGAAGGACAACGTGATCGACGCCGAGTTCGAAGAGTCGAACTGAGCCTCGAACGTGCCTGAGCGAATTGCGCGCTCGCTGCCGAAAGGTAGCGAGCGCGTTTCGCGTTTGTCAGGGCGCGTGTTCGTGGGGTCGGTGGCAGACTGACGTGCAGCCGCTCAGGGTGCCCTGGAACGTTTGAACGGCGCGAAGAGCGAGAGGCGAATCACGATAACGAGGCCGAAGGACTGCCGGAAGGCGACGCAGCTCGAGCAGTTCTCGGGCTCTCCGGAGTCGAGGATCACGTAGGGCTCGATGGCGGCGAGCACCGACCCGCGCCGGCCCAGGAAGGAGTACCCGACGGCGCTCTCGAGGCGGAGCTCATCGCGGACGATCCCGAGCGCCGTGAAGCTGAAGCTGCCGTCGAGCTCGCGCTGGTACGACTGCCTGTAGTCGATCTCATGGTAGAAAATGCCCGCGTCGAGGCCGAGGGCGAGCACGAGCCGACCGCTTCCTTCGTAGAGCAGCGGGTATGCCTCCAGTCGGCCGAACAGCGCGCGCTGTCCCTTCGTGGCCTCGAAACGTCCCACCTCTCCCGAGCGCACGCCGGCGGCGAGGTTCATGGCCCAAGGCCGAGAAGGAGACGCCGGGAGCCCGAACCTCAGCTCCAGGCCTCCATCGAGCCACCCCAGGTGGCCGCCCACATCCATCCACCCGACGGGCGCGATGCGCAGCTCGGCGCGCGGCGGAAACACCGTGAAGGGAGCCCAGTAGTGATCGGAGGTCCCGCTCACCGTTCGGTACGACGGCGCCCTACCGGGATATCGGTCCTCGACCACGGCTTCGGCGCTGCTGAATGCGGCGCCGGCTGGGTCTAACGCGATCTCGAGACCGCGCTCACCTCGGAGCGGCCCGCGTGGACCCGGCGGAGCTGCGACGCAACCTGTCCCACCGAGCGCGAATGATCCTACCGCCACGCCCATCACGAGACGCGCGACGAGCCGAATCGAGATGAATCGAGCGACCCACGCTACCACCACTCTGGCAGTGTACACGGAGTGGGGGCGACTCATGAAGCGCGTTGCTCGAGCGATTGGTCCAGCCCAGGCAGCGCGCGCGGTGCGGGCGTATGGTCGAGCTCGGTCAACGCCTCTCTCCGCCGCAGGGCTGACGTGAGCGTCGGAGCAGCCTACCGGGGGAAGGCGCCAACCTCCGAATCAGTCATGTCCGGCTACGTGCTCAGCGAAAGATCGACCGAATCAGCAACATTTGAGCCTCTCGAGGCAACCGGATCGACCAACCCCGTTCTCCGGAGCCTCCCCAAGCAGCGAGAACGACCGAATCGGTTCAGTCGGAGGCTTCGGAAGCTCGGGAACAACCGAAACGGTCGTGCCGGAGCCTCCTGAGCTTCGCCGCCGAGCAGCAAACGAGAATGCGACTTACATCACCCTTCTGTAGGAAAGAGGGGTACCCCTCCCACGGCCCGCGCAGCGGGACGTCGGGGA
>JAEZYO010000620.1 GCA_023419055.1 Pseudomonadota bacterium
CTGCCAGACGGACTTGTTCCACTCCATGCGGGTCGCCCCCCAGATGTCGTTGACCAGCAAGTGAAGTCGACCTTGCTCGCGTCGAATGCGGCTCACGAGGGCCGACACTTCGTCGGGGATCAGGTGATCGACTCGAACGGCGATGCCTCGGCCACCCGCTTCGTCGACGAGAGCGGCGGTCTCCTCGATGGTCTCCGGGCGATCCATCTCGGAGCGTTGGGAGCTCGTCGTCCTGCCCGTCACGTAGACGACGGCGCCCGCGGCGCCGAGCTGCACGGCGATCCCTCGTCCTGCGCCTCGCGTGCCGCCTGCGACGAGCGCCACCCTACCTGCCAGCGGTTTCGTCATCGGTCCTCGACACGGAGGGTAGGAGCGAGAACCCCCGAGGTCACGAGGAAGTCTCGCACCCTCGACCAGGAGCGCGGACAATCGTTGTGCCCGCAAGGGAGGAGGTGAAGCTCCGAGCGCCGGTCCGCTCCCGCGAGCCTTTCGGCGTGGACGGGCGGGATGAGCTCGTCCCGAGCGCCGTGGAGCACGAGCACCGGACCCGCATATTCGCGCAGGAGCGAGAGAGAGTCGAACGGATCTCTAGCGGCGAGCTCGGGCGCCCAGAAGCGGTGAGCGAAGCTCCGGACGCTCGTGAAGGTGGACTCGAGCACCAGCGCCGCGAGGGGGCGCTTCGAAGCGAGGATGGTCGCGGCGCCGCCGCCGAGCGAGCGCCCGCAGGCGACGATGCGGCTGCGCTCGACGAACGCCTGGCTCGCCGCCCAGTCGTACGCAGCGAGCGCCGTCGCCTCGATGCTCGCTTGAGAAGGTGAGCCACCGGATCGCCCATAGCCCGGGAACTCGACGAGGAGCGTCCCGATGCCCCAGCCTCGCGGCTCGGCGAACTCTCCGGGCCAGTAGTCGATGAGCTCACCGTTGCCGTGAAAAAAGAGCAACCAGATCTGCCCAACGCCGTCTGGCCGCGTCGGAGCACCGCTCAGCGGCGGGCGCGGGAAAAGCAGCCTGCGCTGGAAGAGCCAGAGCACGCAGAAGGAGGTGGCGAGGAGCAACGCGAGCCACACCACGACACGCCTCCACTTCACCTTGCTGCGACCCCCCGGTGTTCATCGCTACGGTCCCAAGAAGCGCCCGGCGGTGCACCAGCACCTTCGCGAGGTCGGCTCGGTGCGGCTGGTTCTCGGGCTGTTCGAGGATGAGCTGAACCGTGCCGGAGAGCCCGAGCGAGTCTTCGGCGACGAGCAGCGCGCGGCGGCCTTGCTCGACCCCCTCGGCGACTCGCTTCCAGAACTCGAGGGCGCGCCGCGGGTCAGCGGGTGCATGAAGCTCACCGAAGCTCCCCCCTCGACGCAATCGCAAAGCACGTCGGCGAGGGCGAGGAGCTCCGCTTCGGTCGGCGCGAGGAGCCGGCGAATCGTTCAGGTATTGCGGCTCATCGTCCCGCTCCAAAGGCTTGCGATGCAGCCACGACCGCGTAGCGCGCGGGTTTTCGTGAGGGGTTGTGAAACATGTTCGGTTGATCGAGCTTCATGGCCAGGCAGTCTCCTTCGCGCAAGCGATGCTTCTCTTCGCCGAGCGTGACGATCATGACGCCCTCCAGCAGCCAGATCTGCTGATGGATGACGCGCTCGGCGCGGCCCGTCGCGTTGTCGAAGGCTACGCGCGCCCCGTCGGGGAAATGCACTTCGGCTATCGTCACTGCTAGGTCTGCGGCACGCGGCGACACGGTTCTGCGCAAGTAGCCGGAAGCGGGATCCTTCCACACGGGTTGCTCGTCGCGACGGCGAGTGGGCTCGTGCTCGAAGCCGGTCGGCTCGGGAGAGTCGAACAAGGACGCGAGCATCACCCCCAACGCGCCCGCGAGCTTCTCGAGCACGACGGCGGTCGGGTTGGACTCGCCGCGTGGATCCAATATTTTGGATGAGCGTCGAGTGAAGCCTCGCGCGCCGCAGCAACCGTGAGGAAAACCTCCTTCTCACCGAACGCGTTCGGACGCGGAGAGCTCCTGCCAGCGGGCGAAAGAGAGCTCCATACGATGCTTGTTGCGCGGCGTGGCGCTCACGCCGACGAGCGCTCCGAACGTTTCGACGACGACGAATCCCGAGGCGGTCGAACAGGCGGACCCCGCGCGCATTGTCGGCGCGGACGACGAGCCAGACCACGCGCAGCCCGAGTTGCTCGAACGCGTGCTCGAGCAGCAGGTGCATCGCCTCCTCGCCGTAACCCTGGCCCCAGAGTTGCGGCTCGCCCAAGACCAGGCTGATCTCGGCGGAGGTCTGCGGGACGATGGCACGGAATCCTCCGCACCCAATCAGGCGCCCCGTCAGGAGCTCGACTCCGACCGAAAGATTCGGAGCCTCGTCACGGCTGGCTTGAGCGAGGAACGTCTCGATTTCGTTCAGAGGGAGGCTGCGTTCACCAGCGAGCGGCAGGTACTCCGTGACCGCGCGGTTCGCGAACCATTCGAAGCTCGCTCGAGCGTCCTCGGGACGCGCGCGCCGCACGCGTTAGGCGTGGCCCCACGAGCTCGATGTCCTTCATGAAGGTCTCCCGTGCACCCGATCGGCAGAGTACGCGTCCGTGAGCCGTAAGCCAAGCGCTGGCTTCGAAAGCCGGTTCACGTCTTTGCGGAACGCTCGAGGCCGAGTCGCTTCATCCAGCTCGCGCACTCTTCCGCCGTCAACCGTCGCCTCAAGCTGATGTCCGACGGAAGCGCCTCGAGGTGAGGGCCGAAGAAGCCCGAGTCCCAACTGCGCGTCGCGAGCAGCGGCGGCCAGAGGAGGAGCACTCGCACGCCCTCGACGACGGGCAGGGAACGCACCGTCGCCTCGCCCCAAACCGAGCCCTGGAGCGAGGGCGTCGCGCAGTAGGGGTCGCCGTAGTGCCAGAAGGCTTGGTCGTTCACGGTTTGCATGCCCTTGCCTCTGCAGGCCGCCGTGACCGCATTGTCGGGAGCGCGCCCTCCGGGAAGCTTCGCGCCGATAGCGACCTGAACCAGCGAGAACAGATGAAAGCAGTTTGCGACGTTCTCGTAGCCGAGCTCGTAACCCTGTTCGGTGGGCGGGTGCAGCACGATGAGCGTCCCGCTCGTCCGTAGCAGCGCTTCGCGAACCCAGGTCGCGCCGTGACTGTAAGTCGAGAGCTGCTCCAGCCTGTCCATGAGCCCCGCATCTCTCGCGAGTCGCTCCCGTTCGGCGGGCAAGCGCGCGAGGTGCGCGACGATCGACTGGCAGAGGAGAGGGAAGGCTTCGATCAGGCGCGCTTGCTGCGCGCTGGGCGTAAGGACCTCCTCGTTTGCGTCCGCATCGCCGGAGGAGAACGAGGGCAGCGCGTCCATCCAGCGCTCCAGGCACGCGAGCAGCGGAGGGATGGTGTGCGCCGGGTCCGTGCCGGTTTCGACGCCGGTGCCGAACGTCAACGCAAGCCAGGCGGCGCCAGCGGGAGGAAGACCCTCCAGAAGCGCCGCCGCGCGCGTCAGAAGCTCCGGCTCTCGATGGGTCGCGCGAAGAAAGGCTTGGGTCGACGCCCGGAGGTCGTCGCCCGCCTTGCTCTCCAAGTCACCATCGTGCTCGCGGCAGCGTTGAATGAAGTTCTGAAGAGCCTCGTCCGACATGGTCTCGCTCATTCGGAGTGCCCGAGCAAACCTTCGGGTATGAGGATCCATATCGCCCGGGAGGAAGCCGAGCTCAACAGGGACCGTTCCGCTAGCGGAGCGTCTGCTTTCTACGCAGCGTCGGAACGCGCTTTCACGGCGACGAGGTCGCGGATACCCTGCTCGCTGGTGAGGCCGAGTCGTCGAGCCGCTTCCTTACCGTCGCGAAACAGAACCAGGGTGGGCATCCCTCTGACACCGTAGCGCGTTGCAAGGTTGGGGCAGGCGTCGACGTCGACGCTCACTACCATGACGTTTCCGAGGTCTCCGGCGATCTGGTCGAGCAAGCGGGAGAGAACCTTGCAGGGTGAGCACCACGCTGCGGTGAAATCCACGAGGACCGCCTGCTTGGATTCCACGACGACTGCGTCGAAATCGAGCTCGTTGAGTTCACGGACGTTCTTTGAGGCCATCGAAAAGCTCCTGGTCGGACAGACAACGGACCTGCGCATTCAGGTCTCGCATTCAGGTCTCGAGGGCCCGCGCGATTACACGCGGGTCACGCTTTTCGAGATCGGCCGGTCATTGGGGCTCGTCGATGAGCGCCGCGAGCTTCGCGGGTGCGAGCGCCTGGTAGCTCCGCGTCAAGAGCTCCCCGATCTCGTACCAGTCCGCTTGCGCATCGAGGGTCATGCCGACGACGGTCGGGCCCCAGCGGGGGCGGAAGAAGGGCGCGCGATCGAACCTCCGCATCTCGCTCGACGGGAGCGACGAGCGAAAGGTGAGCACGCAAAGCGGCCCGTCGTGGCCCGCGGCTCTGGCATACGCGGGCGGCCAACCTCCGTCGATCACGAGCACATGAGCGAAGGTCTTCTTGCGGACGAGCCAGCGTTTGCCGACCCACGCGTTCTCTTCGTACGCGTCCGGGAGGTCGAGGCAGATCAGGCGTAGCTTCGCGATCAGCTCGTCGGGGACTTCGGCTCGCTTCGTCACACGACCAGGATAGCGCCCTCGTGCCTCAGCGCGCTTCGAGGAGGGAGTGAACCCACTCGGCGCTGGCGCACTGCTTGACCGTCTTTCCAGCGGCATCTTTGTGCGTCGAGCGAGCCCCGTAGCGCAGCAGCAGCTGAATGATTTCGGCTTGCTCTTCGCGAGCCTCTCGTGCTCCCGTGCCCCCGCGGCCGGTGTCCTGAACCGCCAGGTGGAGCGGGGTCGAACCGTGCTTGTTGCGGACCAACGGATCGGCTCGATTTTCGAGCAGGGCGCGAACCGCCGCGGTCGAACGCGTGCGGACGGCGCGATGCAGAGGCGCGACGCCGCTCGTATCGGCGGAGTTGGGATCGGAGCCGGCCCGAATCAAGAGCTCCACCATCGCGAATTGGGCTTCGGGGTTCCAACCATCCGAGCCAGGGAGGCCATCGGTGGCGTAGTGAAGCGGCTCCGCGCCGCGCCGATTTCTGGCGCGAACGTTCGCTCCGCGACGCAAAAGCTCGAGCGCCACGTCGCGTTGATACGCCGCCGCGGCGACGTGGAGCGCGGTGTCCCCTGCGTAGACGTAGTGCGCGATGCGCTCGAAGTAATAGGTGCGCGCTTCGTCTCGCGTGGCGCCGACCTTTACGGTTTGGGTCGCGAGAAACGGCGACTCGGCCAAGAGGCGCAGCGTCGTCGAACCATCACCGGAAGCGATGGTCAGCAAGAAGGAACGCAACGTATGCTCTGCGGGATCCTCGGTGGGTACGGCTAGATTCGTCATCCTCGAACGCTCCGGCGCGGCCGCCATAGCCACGCTGCCCTCTCCCCCCGTTCCCTACTAACCGGGGGCATCCTGTCGCCGCGAACTCGATGAATCAAGTCCTGCTTGCGAGTCGAACGAACGAGGTAGTTGCAATCGTCCTCGAAACGTTGCGAAACGCACCATTTTCCAGGAATTTCGAGGGAATGGCGGGCTAGCGGCGGCGCAGTTCGAGCTCGAAAGTCGAGTCCGGCTCACCGGAAAACATCTGCTTCATCTTCGTGACGTCTCCATCGCGCTCGAGCGTGACGATGACCAGGGCCGCATCGCCGGGGTCGTGCACGTCTTCGTGCCAGACGGCCTCCGCGCGGAGCGAGGTCGGCGTGCGTTCGAGCACTCGCGTCAGGCAGTACTCCTGGACGAGGCGCTTGCCGCTCACGATCCGGTCCGGTGCGATCTCGAAGTTTTCGTACCGCTCGGCCCGTAGCTGCGTGAGCTTCGCGACGGCGCGCTCTTGTTGCTCCGTCATGGGTTCACTCGGCGCTACGGGACGTAAGCCTTCGGGTTGCACGACGTAGCGCCCAGCGAAGTCGCCCGTGCTCTGAGTGCCGCAGCGCTCGAACGCCTCGTAGAGCTCACGATTCTCCGTCGGTACGGCGTAGCCGGTGACGGGATTGGTGAACGCCTTCGTGCTCGTGAACAGGGACACGATGGGTCCGTACGAGTAGCGAACCACGATCGCGAATAGCGCAGAAAGAGCGAGAGCGAGGGCGACGGCAGAGGGCTCTCTCAGCACGGTCACGCGCGCCCAATGCGCGCCGAGGTACGCACCGAACTGGCGGCGCTTCATGCTGCTCGGAAGAACACCCCAGGTTCGCAGACCTTCGTGGAGCATCTCGCTCGCCGCCTTCTTGTCACCCGTACGCGCGTGGGCGCGAGCGAGGCGTGTGTACGCGGACACGTCGGAGCTGTTGTCGGCGAGGTAGCGCTCGTAGGCGTCGAGCGCGCCGTCCCAGCGCTTCAGGGCCGCCAGCGCGTCTCCGGCGACGGCGTAGGGCAAGCCGTATCGCACGCGCGGATCGAGCTCCACCGCGCGCACGAGCGGAGGCAGGGCTTCCTCGTGCCGCCCCACGCGATGCAGCGCGAGCCCGGACAAGTAGAGGAGCTCGGGATCGTTCGGCGAAAGGGCGAGGCCTTCCTGCAAGAGCGGCACCGCGGCGCGCGGACGCCTGCCATCGAGGTAGAGCACGGCCAGATCGCGGCGTGCGGTGATGTTCGCGCGGTTCACTTCCACCTGTCCGCGCAAGCTGCGCGCGCGCCCGAGCAGCCGCATCAGCGCGCCGGGACCCGGGATGAATCGGCGCAGCACGAGGAACACGACGATGCCCAGAAGTAGCCACGGCGTACGCAGGGCGTACGACAGGAAGATCCACGCGAGGTAGTAAGTGAGAAAGCTGTTCACCGGCCTGCCCGGCGGCACGATAAAAGGCTCGGTAGGCGCGCGCAAGGCGACTCCCCGGACGATCGGGACACGCGTCAACTACCGGGGTTTCGCGTCGCTCCAGTCTTTGGTTCGGGAGCTCGTGTAACCGTAGCAACAATCGGTGGCGTCTTCCGGTTCGAGCGCGGGCTTCAAGCTGTTCCGTTCCGTGACACCGTCGTAGAAGTAGTGCGGGGCGACAAGCTTCTTCTCCGTACTCGTTCAGTCGTCGCTGTCGGGATCTCGCGTGCTCCGAAGTTTGGCGAGGTGCCGCTCGATGTGCGGCAGTACCTCATCCGCTCGCTCGAACGCGAGATCATGCGTTCCGCCGGGTACGACGACGAGCTCCGCGTCCGGAAGGAGGGTCGCAAGGCGTTCTCCCACCGCGATCGGGCTGATCGGATCCGCATCGCCCCAGAGCAAGAGCACCGGCACCGCGATCTCGCGCAAGCGAGGGCTCAAGTCATCGTTCGCGTCGAGGAACCAACGCGGAGTGTTCGGGTTCGCCGTCACGAAGTCCCGCCGCCAATCGAACGCTCCGAGCGAGCGCACGTCGATGCCGCCGGACGTCACCGAGAGCACGAGCGAACGCACCTTCTCCGGCGCCTCGAGCGCGGCGCGCAGCGCGACGATCCCGCCCATGGATTGAGCGAACAAGACGACGGGCCCCGTCATCGCCTCGACCACCCTCGATACGAGATCGCCGATCCCGTTCACCGAAGGATCTTCCGGAACGCCGCCGAAGCCAGGCCAGCCGAAGAAGCGCCGAGACCCTGGATGCGAGAGGCCGTCCGCGACCGGCGTCCAAAGCGTTCGATTGCCGGAGGCTCCCGGCAAGAAGATCAAGGTCTCAGCGGGTTCGAGCATGGAAGGGCTCATGAGTCAGGCGGCTTCCCAAGATAGCGTCGTCTCGCCGAAGGAAGAAGTGCGCGACCGCGATCGCCTCCTGGGTCAACTCGAAGCGTCGAGCAAGCTCCAATCGCTGGCGTAGGGAGCGAGGCGGAGCTTTCTCGCGACTGCGAGCGAGGCGGCATTGCTCCAGGTGGTGCTGTAGAGCGGGATTCGTCCCGACGCGCGCAGTGAGAGCGCCCAGGCGGCAGTCACGCGAGGGCCCAAGCCTTCGCCTCGGTGCTGCTCCAGCGTCACGAGCCCTGCTTCGGCGGCGCGCTCGGAGCTCCGCGCGCAGAAGCAGATGCTGACCGGGCTCCCGTCGCGGACCACGCCGAGAACGGGTGCTCTGCCGCCCGCGATCTCACCGGGCATCCAGCTTCCGAAACGCTGATCGAGGCGTTCCTCTTCCAGGATGGGCTGGACGTCGTCGTCCGCCGGCATCAGCTCGACCGGAAAGGTGAAAGCAGGACCGTCGGATTGTGCCGCTTTCACTCGCAGATCTTGCCCCGGCGCCAGGCGATCGGCGAGGAGCGACAGGTAGCGCTCGGCGTGGAGCGGCGGAGCGCGCAGCGCCTCTGTCGGAGGCTCGGTCTCGGCGAGCGCTGATAACTCCTCAGCGAGGGGTGACGGCAGGTCGCTCCTCGCGGCAAACGCGACGGCGGTGCTGCTGCGAATCAACACGAACAGCGGGCCTCGGGTGCCGAAAGGCTCGCGAGTGCCGGTGATGCGTCTTTCGGCGTCGAAGATGAAGAGCGTCTCGAGCTGGAGGAGCGGGCTCGCCATCGTGCGCTACGGTCACCCGAACTCGTCGTGTTGGGGCAGGTCGTCGGTGATGGTGAACCAGGGAGCCTTCGAGCCGACGAAGATGTGCGCGGTGGGGCTCAGGCTCGGGGCGTCGGCGAGGGAGCCCAGAGTGACGTGCGCGTACGTGCCGTCGCGAACGATCGAGTACAAAAATGAGCCGCAGCGGGCGCAGCGAGCGTCGTGGGCGCTCTCGTCGCCGTGAATCAGGAGCGTGTCAGCGCCGCGGATCAGGCGCAGCTTTTCTCGCGGTAACCCCGCGAAGGGCTTGAAGGCCCCGCCGGTCGCGCGCCGGCAGTTCGAGCAATGGCAGTTCAGGGCGTAGACGAACTCGTCTTTCACCTCGTACTCGACGGCTCCGCAGAGGCACTTCCCCAGGAGGGTTCGTGCCGCGCCGCTCGCGAACGCATCGCTCATCGCCGCACCCTAGCAGACTCGCGGCGGCGTGGAGCTTCGTGTCCGCACGCGCTACCCGAGGAGCCTTCGAGCCAAAGTCACGCTAGATTGGGAACGAGTGAACGGCATCCGGCAAGTGCGGCAAGGAGACGTGTTCT
This sequence comes from Pseudomonadota bacterium, assembly GCA_023419055.1. The sequence continues at coordinate 9,054 of JAEZYO010000620.1, forward strand.
GGATTCGAGCGGAGGCGCTGCGCCCGTCCGTGCCTGGCGCGTCCCACCCGCACGTGGTGATCCAGCCCGACGTGCTCAACTTGGCGCGGATCCCGACCGTCGTGGTTTGCGCCGTGACGTCCAACCTGAACCGCGCTGAAGAGCCTGGAAATGTGTTGCTCGACCCGGGTGAGGCGAACCTCCCGCGCCGCAGCGTGGCGGTGGTTTCTCAGGTATCGACCGTCGACAAGCTGGAGCTCGGCGAGTACGTCGGCTCGCTCTCGCGTGAGCGAGTCGAGCAGATCCTCGAGGGGATGAGCTTTCAACAGAAGTCGTTCTTCGAACGTTGAAGAGCGGCTAGCGCGCGCGCTGCTTCGAGGGCTTCTTCCCGCCGCTACAAGCCGCGGCGAACTCTGCTCGGACCTCGGCGGGAAGCGCGATCGGGCCCGTGGGGCCGGTCACCTCGAGCTCGCCGTCGGTGACAGAGACGAAGAACACGCTCTCGAACCGCTCTTCGTGATGAAACCCGATGCTGAACTCGACCTCGTCGGGCGCCGACGAGTAGTCGACTCCACCAGGTCGTGCATCGGGGCCGGCATCGTCGAGCACTCGCCGCACTTCAGGGAGAGCGTTCGCCAGCGATTCTGCGAGCAGCCTGCAGTTCGGCTTGCCGGCGAGCGACAGCGCGGCGTGGTCTTCATTCTCCGGAGTGACGCGCAGGAAGCCCTGCTTCGCGCTTCCGGTGGGCCCCTCCCAAGCGTGACCCTGCAGGTTCCAACGATACTCGGCGACGGCCCCTACTTGGTTGGCGCCGGCGCGTTGAACCTGGATCGACGGCAGCTCGTTCGGAGCTTGATGGATCTCGAAGCGGAAGCTCTGCGGCGAGAGGAGGACCTCGAGAATGTCCGGAAATTCTTCGGTCAAACTCCGCACGCGAAGCCGGTCCGCTTTGGCCGCGCTGAACTGCACGATGTCCAACGTCACGAGCTCTGGGACTCCGTCGGCGGTGAGATCTCCGAAGTAGCCTGTGAGTGAGTTCGCCCCTCCCTTCACCGGGATCAGCGTGCCGTCGGCGCGGACGACGACGAAGTGTCCACTCTGCGGAGGAGCGCCGGGATCCTCGTAGTCGGTTCGAAGGAACACGACGACGAGCGGCAGGTGGCCGCGCTGAGGGCAGAGCACGACGTCCTTCACGGGTCCGACCGAGCGCTCGCGGTAGGGCGGCTCGTGGTCGAACTTTCCGCGAGTTACGAGCGCCTGGATCGCGCGGTCACGCCTCTCGAAGTCGAAGAGCTCGAGAACCAGCGGGTCCCACGAAGGCGAGGCGGTTGACGCCGGCGAAGCGACGGTCACGCTTTCGACGGAAGGGCGGGAGAGGCTCGAGCTCACGGGCCGTGCTCTCGCGCCGCGCGCGTGACGGGTAGCAGGAGCACACGCGACGGCGAGCGCGAACAGAGCGAGAGCCGCGCGCGCGGAGAGTCGAGGAAAGGACTGAGCGTCGGACATGGGCCGCGTGCGAGCGTCAGAGCGCGCGAGCGCCGGCGCGGAAAGCCGCTTCGGGCACCCAGAAGCCCCATTGTTTCGAATCGCTCGGCCGAAGCGCGGGAACGCTGAGCTCGACGAAGCCGTCACGAGTTTCCCCCACGAGCACCGAAATGCCGGTCACGAGCTTGGCGAAGGGCTTTTCGTTCGGCGCCGTCGAGAGATCGAGCTCGGTCGTCACCACGTGCGTGGCGGGCGCGCGCGGGCGGTACACACCGCCGCCGACGAAGCCGCTTCTCTCGACGGGAGTCGCGTTGGTCCAGGCGTCGAAGTCGTACGGGATGAGCTCTCCGAAACGCTGACCAGACTTCGTGCTCTCGGCCGTGACTCGCATC
>JAEZYO010000733.1 GCA_023419055.1 Pseudomonadota bacterium
CCCCAGGGCGCCTCCGCGTACTCGTGCTCCGCGTTCGTGAAGACGATCGGCGCGTCAGCGGTGCCGACGGCGTGGAGCTTCGCGCCGCGGGGCACGAACAGCGAGCCGAAGCCCGGATCCTTCTTGCCCTCGATCAAGGTGCAAGGCTCGATGGTGAGCGTCTCGCCTTCCTTCACGAAGTAGCGGCCGTCGAGGCCCCAAACCGTGTCGGAGGTGAGCGTGTCGATCGTGATGTTGCCGTCGTCGTCGACGGGAATGGTCTTCTTGCCGTTCGGGCGGTCCGCGTACACATCGGGGCAGCTCGGACCCTGGTTGCCACCGCCGCCGTCGCCCGTGCCACCGGTAACCGGGTCTTCGGCGCCTTCACCGCCGTTGCCCGTGTTACCAGTGCCGCCGTTGCTCGAGGAGCCGCCCTTACCACCGCTGCTGCTCGTGCCGCCCTTGCCGCCGCTGCCGCCCTTGGCGCCGGAGCTGGTCCCGCCGTCTTCGTTCGGTTCACCGGGGTTGTCGTCGTCGTCTCCGCAGCCGACGATCGAAAGCGAAGCAATGAGCGTGCTCATCGCCATGAGAGAAAGCCTTTTCATCTGAATCCTCCTGATTTCGGAGGGGTACTGTGCCTTTCGCTCGTGTCGGGTCGGAGCGGGCGAGGAAACTTTCGTGTGACCGTGACCCCGAACGGAAGCTCAATACGTGTACGTCCCGGAGAGAGCGAAAATCGTGCCTTCTCGGTACCGGCTCACGATGCGATCGGAACGATCTTCTTTGCCGAGCGTGACCACGACGGGAGCGTCGAGCAGGTTCGTGGCGTTCAGCTTGAGCGTGAACTGCTTCGCGACATTTTTCGAGACCGTGAGATCCAGGAGGTGGCGCTCTTGCTCGTAGGAATCGTCGAGGCCGATCGTACCCACGGCCACGATGCGCGGGCCGATCAGGTTGTAGAGCAGCCGGACGCCCAGGCCGAGCGGATCGTTCGTGTAGTCGAGCGCCAGGTTCACGACGTAAGGAGCCTGATTGACCATGGCGCGCGAGTCGTTCGTCGCGATCGAGAGCGCGTTCGGATCGAGCTCGATCCGGGAGTGCGCGAGAGTCAGGTTACCGATCAGGGCGAGGTTTCGCGCCGACTCGCTGATGAAATCGAGCGATTTTCGCGCCTCGAGCTCGAGGCCGAGCAGGCGCGCGCCGTCCGCGTTCTGGTACGAGGTGACGCCTTCGCCCGAGTTGTAGATGTACGGCTCGATGGGATCGTCAAAGATCTTGTAGAAAAAGCTGAAGGCGAGCACTTCACGGATGGTCGGGAAGAACTCGAAGCGCAGATCGACGTTCTGGATGTACGTGAGCTCGAGATCGGGCTCGCCCGAGCCAGGCAGCGCGCCGAAATAGTCGGTGTACGTGAACGGTGAGAGCTCGCGGATTTGCGGCCGCGCCAGGGTTCGCGACACGCCCGCGCGGAGTTTCGTGTCGCTGGTCGCCGAATAGGTCAAGGCGAGCGCCGGTAGGACATCGGTGCTCTCGATACTCGCACCCTTCGGATCGGAGCCCGACGAGAACTGCGAGTACGGATCGATGCTTTGATCGGTGCGCTCGACCCGCGCGCCGCCGACGAGTCGCAGATCGTCGAAGACGTTGGCGTCGAGCATCAGGTACCCGGCGTAAATCTCGAGACCAGCCGTGTACGCGTCCTCCGGCTTCGTATTCTCGGAGAAGTTCAAGATCGAGCCGATGTTGTCGTACTGGTAGATCGGGACCGGGCAATCGAGATCGTAAGTCACGCCGGGGCAAGCAAACGGCGCCTCGGTGGCCGAAGGGCCGCCGCGCAGCGGGCGCGAGTAGTTGAAGCGGCGCGCCGCAAAGTCGCGGTCCTTGATGCTCACGAGACCGCCGAGCTTGAACTTCGCGTCTTCTGGGTCCTTCGTGACGGGCTGCGTCCAATCGAGGCCGGCGCCGTACGACTTCTCGGTTTGATCCGAGTAGAGGTGCGCGCCGTTCTCCGGCAGGTTCGACGACAGCCACGATCCGAGCACCTCGTCGTAGGTGTAGATGGTGTCGCGGGTGTCCGGCTCGGCGCGAGAAGCGACCGCGTAAGACGCGTTCCAGTCGAGCTCGGCGTGGTTCAGCTCGGGGAACTCGTGCTCGCCGCGCAGCTGGAGGAAGTTCATCGCGCGGCTCACGTAGCGGAGCCGCGCCGTCGTGAGCGTGTTCTCTGAGTTCTCGTACACGCCGCGCGTCAGTTGCGTCGAGGAGTCCGCGAGCTGGGTGTGAATGCCTTGCAAGGTGAAGCGGTGCCGCCGATCGGGCCAGTAGCTCACGCTCCCGAGCGCGCCCCAGCTCACCTTGTCCTCGCCGATGTCGGCGCGAAGATTGCGCTCGACGTCCGCCTCCCCGGGGTCGTTCGCGTCGGGCGCGTAGACCCTGAGCAGGACGTCGTCGCGGCGCTTGAAGGAGCGCGAGTAGTTGATGGAAGCGAGCGCGCCGAAGCGTTGCTCACCGCCCAGGCGAAAGCCGTTACCCGCCACCACGCTCAGGCCGTAGTTCGGCAGCGAGAAGGTCGTCTTCGGGTTCATCGAGGAGTTGGCGAGTCGCCCGGCGTTCACCAGGTCCGCGCCCTCGATCGTTCCGCCGCCGGGCTTGGGCTCGCCCGGTTGGAGCACGTACTTCGGAAACTCGTCGGGCAGCGGCCGCATCGAGTCGTCGAAGCCGAGCCAGTCGGTCTTGCTCCCCCTGTAGCCGAGCCGATCTCGGAAGGTGGTGTTCGTGTCGTACGAGCCGCCGAGCGCTACTTGGAAGAGTGGCTTCGACGGCAGCTCGCGCGTCTCGATGCGCACGGAGCCGCCCGCGAAGTCGCCCGGCACGTCGGGCGTGAACGTCTTCACGATCGTCACGCTCTCGAGGATGAGCGACGGAAAGAGATCGAGTGGAATCGCGGCGCGGTCGGGCTCTGGGCTCGGCAGCGGCGCGCCGTTCAAGAGCGCGTTCGTGTAGCGCTCGCCGAGGCCTCGCACGTAGACGAAGCGATTGCCGACGATGGTGGCGCCCACCACGCGCTGAGCCGCCTGCGCCGCGTTCCCGGCGGGCGTCTTCGAGATCTCCGCGCGCCCGACGCCGTCTCCCACCGCCGCGGAGCGCTGGCGCGAGATCATCTGCCCTTCGAGGGTCGAGCGATCGGCGTCCGCCACCACTTCCACGGTGTCGACGGCGGCCTCGTCGGGAAGCAGATCCACGTCGACGCGCTGCACCTCGCCTTCCAGGACGGTGATCTCCTTCACCACCGTCGGCCGGTAGAGCTCGAAGTAAACGCGAATCGTGTATTTTCCGGGCGGCAGCTCGAGGCGGAAGCGGCCGTCGTAGTCGGAGAGCGTCTTCACGTTCGTACCCGGCACCGAGAGCTGCGCTTCGGGCAGCGTGTCGTGCTCTTCGCCGTCCTTCACGACGCCCCAGATCACACCCTTGCCCTTCGGAGCTGGCTTCGAGAACGAAGCGGCACCTTCGGCCATCTCCGCTTCGAGCTCGGCGTCCGAGAGTTCGTCGCCGGCCTCCTCTCCTTCTTCCCGTTCCTTCTGATCGGCGGGCTCGTCTTCCGGAATCTCTTCGGGGACGTCCTCCGGCATTTCCTCCTCGTCCGGAGGCTCGCTCGGCTGACCCGTCGCAGGCGCGTCGGCCGCAGGCGGGACGGCAGGTGCCGGCTCACCTTGCGCGTAAGCGGGGCGAGCGACGAGAACCAAAAGGAGGGCCAGGGCAGTGCGTTCGAGGTGCGGAGAACGGCGCATCGGAGGCTTTGCGCGCACTGTCTCGGCGAGCCGTGACGTCGGGGTGACGCTCGGGCAACTTTGCGACGGGTTCGCCGCTTTCCCGGGGCGGAACCAGAAAGCGCCGACCGGCCGACCTGCACCGAAGCAGGCTGCGGAGTGGCTTTACGCCGCCGAGCGAATGATCGAGCGTTGGCGCGTTCACTCGTTATTGAACGGTCATTCTTCGGAGGTCAGTGCCTTGGTCAGCCGTGTCGTATTGCGCACCTTGATGGCAGTCGCGTTCTTGCTCGTGGGCTGCGGTTATTCCGAGGAGGAGTGGCAAGCCCAGCTCGCGAAGTACGGCGAGCTCGATCAGAAGTACCGAGAGGAGCAGGCCGCTCACGAGAAGACGCGACAAGAGCTCGAGAAGACGATGGCTCAAGTCGCCACGCTCAAGGGCGAGCTCGAGAAAATGGGCGTCAGCGTCGAGTCTCTCAACGAGAAGCTCGAGCAGAGCGGCTCGCAGAACAAGGCGCTCTCGCAGAACCTGCAGGAGATGCAGCGCGCGCTCGACGAGTACAAGGCGCGCGCCGCGCAGCTCGAGAAGATCAAGCAGCGCTTCGAGCTCCTGCGAGCCAAGCTGCAGAAGCTGACCGACCTCGGTCTGAAGGTCGAAATCCGTCGTAACCGCATGGTGATCCGGCTCCCCGGGGACGTGCTCTTCGCCTCGGGCGACGACAAGCTCCGCAAAGAGGGCAACAAGGTCCTCGACCAGGTCGCGGACGTCATCCGCAACGACAAGCAGCTCGCGTCTCGCTACTTCCAGGTCGCCGGCCACACTGACGACAAGCCGCTCAAGGGCGGCCGCTTCGGCGACAACTGGGGCCTCTCCACCATGCGCGCCCGCTCCGTGTTGCTCTACCTCATCGCCCCGGTGGGGACGAAGGAGGGCGGCGGTGGGCTGAACCAGGATCGCCTCCACGCGGCCGGCTATGGCGATACGGATCCGGTGGCACCGAACCAGACGGACGAGGGCCGCCAGCAGAACCGCCGCGTCGAGCTCGTGCTCATGCCCGACGTCGAGGAGATGCTGGACCTCAAGTCTCTGATTTGATTGCTGATCCGATGTTCAGGCCCTGACGCACTTTTCGTCGCCGGGGCGGCCATCGGGTCGCCTCGGCGAAACTCGGCCTGTACCGCCAGCGTAGGGCATCGAGTGGATCGTGAGTCTCGGTAGCGCATCGCCCCTCCTCGGGATAGGAATCGCCCGCGTGGATACGTTGCGGGAGTCGCGCTCCGTGGACCTGACGGTCGAGGAGTTGATGGAGCGCTACGTCGACGGAAGTCCGGAGGCGTTCGACGCGCTGTACCGTCGCGTCTCCCCCAACATCATGGGCTATCTGCTCCGGCTGACGCGCCACCGCGAACGAGCCGAGGACCTCTTGCAGGTGACCTTCGCCAAGGTCCACCGCGCCCGCTCGAGCTACCTGCGCGGCGCGCCCGTGTTGCCCTGGATGCTCGCCATCGCGCGCCGCAGCTTCCTCGACGAACGCCGGGCAGCGAGCTCCCGGAGCGAAGACCTTTCTCAAGATGGGACGCTCCCCGAGCCGAAGCCCATCGACTCCCAGGTGTCGAACGATGTCTCGGAGGCGCTCGAACGAGCGCTCGATTCGCTGCCGGAGGCGTATCGTGAAGCGATCCAGCTCACGAAGATCTCCGGGCTCTCGGTGGCGCAAGCCGCCTCGGTCCTCGCCACGAGCGAGACGGCCGTCAAGCTGCGAGTTCATCGCGGCTACAACCAGCTCCGCAAGGAGCTCGAACGGTTTACGAGAAAGCCATGAGCACCGGCTTGCCCGAAGACGATCTGGCCGACCTCCCGTGGCCGAAGCCGGCAGCGTCGAGCACGGAGTGCTCGAAAGCGATCCGCGAAAAGTGCACGCAGGGGCTCTGCGCCAAGCGCGGCGCCACCGCAGGGCAGCGGCTGGGCGCGTGCCTCGCGATCACCACGCTGACGCTCGTTCTCACGTACTTTCTCGCCAAGGACACCGGCCAACCCGATCATTGGGTGCGCAGAGCCGCGTACGGCGCGGTCGGCTGGGGCATCGTCCTCGCGGCGGTGCTGTTCGCCGGGCTCGCTCGCCCGCCCGGTCGTCGCGGTAGCAAGAACATCCGAATCGCGCTCGCATTCCTGACGCCGATCGTCTTCCTCGGTTACACGGTCGTCGCAGCCACGCACAGCGTGTCGTTCGAGACCTTCTCGCAAGGGGCCTACGCCGCACACGCGGTGCGCTGCGGCTTCGTCGCCCTCCTGATCGGCGGGCTGGTCTCCGCCGGCATCCTCTTGAGCTTTCGTCATACCGATCCGCTGACACCGGGGATCTCCGGCGCTCTCGCGGGCCTCGCCGGTGGCATCACGTCGGCCCTCGGGGTGGGCATCGCGTGCCCGAGCACCGAGGCGTGGCACGCCTGCTTCTCTCACGGACTCGCGGTCGTTGCGTTGGTCCTCTTGGGCTGGCGCTTCGGGCGGCGCGTCCTCTCGCCGTGATCAAAGCCTCCCGCCTGATCGACTACGCCATCTGGGCAGGTCTGCTCGCCGCCGTCGTGTTCGTGGTGATGCGACGGCACTCGGGGCCCGAGACGGGTAAGCCCGCCGCCGCTTTCGACCTCCCGCTCGTCGGGAGTGACGCGCGCTTCAGCTTGGCCGCCCAACGCGGCAAGCCGGTGCTGGTCGAGGTCTTCGCGAG
>JAEZYO010000867.1 GCA_023419055.1 Pseudomonadota bacterium
TTCTCGTGTTCGGCACGGGCTGGGGGCTCGCCGATGAAATCGTCGAGAAGGCGGATCGTCACCTGGAGCCGATCACGTCGCCCCGGCCGGATGGGTACAACCACCTCTCCGTGCGCGCCGCGGCGGCGATCATGTTCGATCGTTTGTGCGGCCGGCGATGATCCGCGATAGCTCGGAGCTGCGCCGGCCCTTCTCGCTCCATTCGTAGAGCGGAGCCTCGACGAGGAGCCCTCCCGGGCGAGCGCGCCTGAGCTCGACCAGGGCGAGCCGCGCGGGCGAGCCCACGTCGGCGTGAACGAGTCGGAGCCGTTTCGGTTCGAGGCCCCGCGCGCTTGCCGACTCGAAGAGCTGCGTGAGCGAGCGCGCAGGGTAGGCGAACAAGGCGCGTGCTCGCGGCCCCGAGAGCGCCTGAGCAGCGGCTTGCACGAAGGGGTCGAGCGCGCCGCTGCGCGCGGCCCGTGCGCGAGGGTCGCGCGCCGGGCGGTGCGCCTTGGGATCGAAGAAGGGCGGGTTCGAGACGACGAGGTCGGCCTTTTGACGGAGCTCTCGGGGCAAGCCGTCGGAGACGTCTCGCGCGTGCACCTCGCCGGAAGCGCCCGCGAGCTCGAGGTTTCGTCCCGCGATCGCGGCGACCTCGGGGTCGACCTCGACGAGCTCGACTCGCCGGACGCGTCCGAGGTGATGGAGCGCGAGCGCGACCGTTCCGACACCGGCGCCGAGATCGACGCAGAGCGCGGCGCGCCGCTCGCCGGCGAAATCGGCGAGCAGGAGTGAGTCGACGTTGAAGCGGTACCCGCGCGCCGGCTGCTCGAGCGAGAGCGAGCCTGAGTAGAGCGTGTCGCGGGTCGTCGCGAGGGGCACCGGCCCCACGGTGCCACGCGCTCGGCGCCGCTTGCCAGGGCATTCCGGTCGTGGGAGGACGAAGGGCCATTGCCCAAGGCTCTTTCGCCCGAAAGTCACGTGCTGAGGCGCCTCGCCTACGCTGGCGCTCGTCACGGTCCGAGCTGGTTCGTCCGCTATAGTCCTCGCTTCATCGGCGCCGCGTTCGCCGCGCTGCTGCCCGATCAGCGGCGCCGGATTCGCGACAATCTCAGGTTGGTGCACGGTGAACGTTCGCCCCTGGTCGAAGGGCGCGACGTGGTCCGCACCTTCGCCGAGTACGCCGCCTGTCTCGCCGAGTCGCTCGGCGCGGAGCGCGAAGACGCGAAGCGGGCACGGGTCTGCGCGGAGGGGGTCGAGCACCTCGAAGCCGCTCTCGGGCGAGGCCGGGGCGTCGTGCTCGTGACGGCGCACGCGGGCGCGTGGGACTGCGCCGGCCGCTTCCTGGGCGAGCGACTGGGGACGCCCATGGTCATCGTGATGCAAGGTGAGCCCGACGCACGGGCTCGCGCTTTCCACGACGACGTGCGTACTCGAACGGGCGTCGAGGTCCTGACGGTGGGCGAGGACGAGCTCTCGGCGCTCCCGCTGCTTCGCCACCTGCGAGCGGGCGGCGTGGCGGCCTTTCAGCTCGACCGCGCCGCGCCGAGCGGCCGCGCGATCGAGGTCGACCTCTTCGGCAAGCCGTTCGGCCTCCCCGAGGGGCCATTTCGAGTAGCGGCGCTCTCGGGCGCCGTCGTGCTCCCGTTGTTCGCGCGGCGGGTCGGCTATTTCGACTACGAGCTCTCCATCCACCCCGCGCTCGAGCTGCCGCGGCGTCCGAGCGCGGAAGAGCTCTCGGACGCGGCGAAGAAGGCCGCGGCCGCCATGGAGCGCTTCCTGCGCGAGCATCCGACGCAGTGGTTTCACTTCGCCGAAGCTAAAAAGCCGGATTCCGGCGGTTGACCCCGGCGCCATCTGGCGTAAGGTCCCGCCCCCGCATGCCGAGCGAGCTCCACATCGGATCGAGTAGCCTGATAGGCGCGCTTGAGCGCTACGCCGAGCGGCTCGACCTGCTCGAGGTGTCGAGCGAGCCCAGGTTTTTGCCGCCAGCCAAGCGCCTCCGCAAGATGCGCGAGAGCGTGCCTGCCGGTTTTCACTTCAGCGTGGTCTTGCCGAGCGCGCTCTCCGCGCTCCCGAGCTCGGGTTCGGAGGCGTTACTGGCTCCCGCGCTCGAGGCGGCGCGCACGCTCCAGGCGAGCTGGGTGCTCTTGCGCACCTTGCCCGCCGTTACGCCGAGCGAGCGTAGCCGCAAGCGCTTGCGCGAGCTCTTCGCGGCGATGGCCGGCGGACCGCGCATCGCCTGGGAGCCTCGCGGCGTTTGGACGCCGGAGGACGCCGAGGCGTTCGCGGACGAGGTGGGCGTGGCGCTCGTCCGCGATCTCGGGCAGGCGGACGCGCCCGACAGTCCCGTCGTCTACACGCGGCTCCGCGCCCTCGGCCAGCAGTCGCGCATCAGCCAGGGCGCGATCGAACGCATCGCCGAGCGCCTGGAAGACGCGGAAGAGGCGTACGTCGTGGTAGAGGGCCGCGGTGCTCCTGGCGTTGCTCGCCGACTCCGCGCGGAGCTCGGTTTGAACGAGCAGCGTTTCGAGGACGAGGAAGACGCCGAGGACGGCGCGGACGGCGACGAGGACGCGGAAGAGAGCGGCGAGCTCGACGACGAAGATGACGAAGACGGCGATGACGAAGACGGCGATGACGAAGAGGAATGAGCCCGCTCCGTTGACCCGAGGTCGACTCGCGTGAGTCGCGCTCGCGCCGCTCTTCTCGCGAGCGATGCCGAGGTCGAGGAGCTCGCCCGAGCCGAGCTCGCCGCGAATGGTTCTGCGGTTGGCGCGGTAGTCGCGGGTTACTTCATCGCGGCCGGCAAACACCCGGGCGTCTTGCTCTCACCCCTGTCGCTCCTGGTGGGCGGGGTCGGGATCGGCGGGCGCGCGTTCGACGGGCGCTCGCGGCAGCCCGGACGCGCGGCGCGTCGCCCCCGCGGCATCTTGCCCGGCG
>JAEZYO010000906.1 GCA_023419055.1 Pseudomonadota bacterium
CTCTGGGCGCTGGTGCACGGTCTCGATGCGCGCTCGAAGCGCATGGCCTCGGAGCTGGGCGTCACGGGGCCTCAGCGGCTCGTGCTGCGCATCGTCGGTGTACGTCCGAAGATCAGCGCGGGTGCGCTCGCCGAGACCCTGCGCCTACACCCGAGCTCTCTCACTGGAGTTTTACGTCGCCTCGAGAAGCGAGGTCTGCTCGTGCGCCGTCCCGATCCGAAGGACGCGCGACGTGCCCTGCTCTCGCTCGCCCGCCCCGGCGCGGCTCTCAACAGCAAGCGCGCCGGAACGGCTGAAGCCGCAGTCGCGCGCGCCCTCTCGCGACTCGGGGAGCGCGATCTCGCCGTAGCGCAGCGGGTGCTCGAAGCCGTGATCGAAGAGCTCGAGCGCGAAGACGCCTGAGCTCGAGGGGCTAGCGGATCTCCCGCTGGTCTTCGCTCCGGGTCTCCGAAGCAGCCCCGGCCGACGTGTTCTTGTCGCCTCGCTTCTCGGCGTCGTACTTCGGCTTGCCGTCCTCGATGACCCAGCCCGGCGCGTTGTAGCGCTGCTCACCGAGCTTCGTGCCCGTCTCCACGCTCGGCCCGGTCTCGAGGGCGTCGCCGAGGTCCTGCCGCTGAGCGCCAAGGCTGTCCCCGTCCGCCGTCGTTTGATAGGGGACTGCCGGATAATCCATGGACGGCGAGCGCAGAGGCTTGTCGGCCGATTTCGGGGTGGCGCCGCAGCCCAGTGCCAGGGCGACGACAAAAAGGGTCACCGCGCGTGTCACACTCTAAGCGGTAAGCACTCAAGATCCCGCGGGCAAGGGCGGTACGGGGCCGTGCTCTCGCCTTTCACGCGACAGAAACTCGCGTGCCACTTCGCTCTTCGGCGCTTCGAGCACCTCGCGGGGTGCGCCCCGCTCCACGATGTCACCCTGGTCCATGACCCAGAGCGTGCTCGAGAGCTCGACCGCGAGCCGCATCTCGTGCGTCACGAGCACGAGCGTCAGCGGCGTCTCGTCCGCGCCCCCTCTCGCCGCGACCTCGCGCAACACCTCACGCACCTCCTCCCGCATCTCCGGGTCGAGCGCGCTCGTTGGTTCGTCGAGGAGCAAGACGCGGACCCCTTGCGCCAGCGCACGCGCGATCGCCACTCGTTGCTTCTGACCGCCCGAGAGCTCCGAAGGTCGGGCGCCACCACGATCGCCGAGCCCTACCCGCTCGAGCCAGCGCCTGGCGTCTCGCGCCGCGACGTCGGACGGGACCTTCCGCACCAGGCGCGGAGCGAGCGTCAAGTTGTCGAGCACCGACAGGTGCGGAAACAACTGGAAATCTTGAAAGACGATCCCCACGGCACAACGCAGCCGGCGGAGCGTTTCGGGAGCCATCGGACCGGGCCGGAGCTCGAAGCCGGCGACGTCGATTCTGCCCTCGTCGAAGCGCTCGAGCCCGTTCAAGCAGCGGAGCAGCGTGGTCTTTCCGCAGCCCGACGGACCGACGATGGAGACTACCTCTCCCGGTTCGATGCGCGCGTCCACGCGGTCGAGCACGCGGCGCTGCCCGAACGACTTAACCAAGCTCTGGATGGCGATCATGAGAGAGCCTCTGTTCGAGGTACCTGGCGTAGCGCGAGAGCGGGAAGCTCATGGCAAAGTAGAAGGCCGCGCAGGCAAGCCCCGGCACGACCCAATCGCGCAGATCGACCGCTGCGATCGTCATGCGCTTCGTGAGCTCCACGACCGTGAGCACGCTGACGAGCGACGAATCCTTGAGCAGCGCCACGAAGTCGTTGGTGACCGCTGGCAAGGCGGTCCGGAACGCTTGTGGAAAGAGCACGTGACGCAAGATCTGAAAGCGCGAGAGCCCGAGTGAAGCAGCGGACTCGGTCTGGCCCCTCGGGATCGAAAGCAGCGCGCCGCGCTGCACCTCGGCCTCGTAGGCGGCGTAGTTCAACGCGAGCCCCAGGATGGCCGCGGTGAAAGGCGAGAGGCGAACGACGGGCGCGAGGCCGAAGTAGAGGACGTAGAGCTGCAGGAGCAGCGGCGTGCCGCGGAAGAGCTCGACGTAGGCAGCGGAGAGCGCCCTGGAGATTGGACCGAAGTAGAGCCGCGACACCGCGAGCAGGAGCCCGAGCGGCAGGGCGATCGCGAACGAAGCGACGCTGAGCAAAATGGTGACCCAAGCGCCCTCGAAGAAGAGCCGCCACTGAAGCCCGTCGAAGCGGCGCTCCCTCACGGGCTCGGGTGGCTCGGGCTTCGTCACCGAGGGCGCCGCGATCCTCGACGAAGCGCTCGGTGCGCTCGCCGGCTCCGCGCCGGTGCGCTTCGGCAGCTCCGCCTGGCGAGCGTCCCAGAGCTTCCAATCCGTGAGGATCCGCTCGAGCTCCCCGCTCTTGACCATGTCTCGAAGCGCGTCGTCGACCGCGCCCTTGAGCGAGTCGTGCCCCTTCTGGAATCCCGCGACGTAGACGCCTCGCGCCACGTCTTCCGGAACGCACTCGAGCTCCGGGAGCACGCAGCCGTAACGATCGGCGATGATGTGATCGAGCAGCACCGCGTCGGTGCGGCGGTTCTTGAGGTCGAAGTAGGGCTCTTGCTGTCCCTCGTAGAGCACGACTTCGACGGGCTTACCCTTGAGGATGTCGTGAGCGACGGTCTGATTGAGGGTGCCGACGCGCTTCCCTTCGAGCGCCGCGAGCGAACGGCGCGGGTCACCGCGCCGCACCGTCAGGGTCTCGCCGTAGACGAAGTACGGCACGCTGAGGAGGATGCGCTCGCGCCGATCCGGGCTGTCCTCGAGCCCGTTCAACACCATGTCGAAGTCACCGCGCTCGAGCGCCGGAACGAGATTCGACCAGTCGTTCTGGACGAACTTCGGGCGCACGCCGAGGCGCTTTGCAATGGCCTCCGCGATCTCGACCTCGAAGCCCTTGATCTTGCCCGGCACCTTTTCGTCTTCGAAGACGTAAGGTTCCCCGCCCTGGAGGTCGCCGGCCCAGGAGAGCTCACCGCGCTTCCGCACCTCCTCGAGATCCGCGGCGCGCGCCCGGCTCGGGGAGCCGAGCACGAGGAAGAGCGCTAGCAAAGTGAGGAGCTTCACTTCGGCGAAGAAGCTACACCCGGGTGATGCACGGGCTCAACTTCGGCTACACTCGGAGACCGATGTCGGCGAGTCCCTGGCTCCTCTCGTTCGCGGCGCTCCTCGCCTGGGGGTGCTCCCAGCCGCAGGTACGCATGACGGAGGGGCCGCGTGAGTACGTCGCGACCGATTACGACTCGGTGCTGCGGCTCTGGACCAGGAGCTCCCAGTACACGAGCCTCGAGCAGATGGACAACGTGCTCACGGTCACCGCGACCTACGAGTCGTGGGACTTCCGCTGGGCGTACGCGGTCCGGTACGCCGAAGACTACCGGCTCACGGTCGATCAGCGTCACTCCCTGCTCGAACGCTCGCTCACGGAGACGCGCGAGCAGCACGAGTTTTACGTCGCGCTCTACGCGCAGAAGCACAAGTGGGCCGACCTCACGGCGGAACAACCCGCCTGGATCGTGCGGCTGATCGACGACGAGGGCACCGAGACGGCTCCTTCCGACATCCAGATCATCAAGAAGCCGGGCGCGATCGAGCTCACCTATTACCCCTACACGTCACCCTGGCGGAGCGCGTTCCGCCTCACGTTCCCGAAGGTGCGCGCCGACGGCCGCCCCACGATCTCCCCCGAGGCGCGCTGGTTCGGCCTCCGCTTCGCCGGGCCGCAGGGAAATCAAGAGATCGTCTGGGAGATCAAGGGCTGAGGGGGCCGCGCTCGGCTGCGCGCTCGCGTTCAGGACGTCGCGAGCAGCTCGAGCAACGGCGGCACGCTCATCATGAGCTCGTGCGTGGTCATGCGGTCGATGAACAGGATCAGCGCGCCCTGCTCGCCTGCGTGAACGGTCGCCGGAGTGCTCCCGCCACCGAGGATCTGGGACGCGAACAAGAGATCGCCCGGCAGGTGCTCGCCGCCGCCGTCGACCTCGAGGCGCCCACCCCCGACGATGTGAAGCCCCGGAAGGGGCTTGCCCTTTTCGACCAGACGCTCGCCAGCCTCGAGCCGCTTCACCACGGCTCGCTCGATCACCATCGAGCGCATCATGTCGTCGAGCCCGTCCCCGAGGGGTCCCATCGTGGCTCCCGCGAGAGCCTGGAAGCGATCCGCGACTTCGCGGAGTTCGTCGGCCACCCAGGGACACGAGGCCATGGCCCCCTCGAAATCCTCGGTTTGCCAGACCGCGACCTCGGCGCCGTCAGCCTGAGCCACGACTCGCATCTCGACGCCGTCTTTCAGGTTCCCTGCCGTGAACACCGGCTCCCCGACGCCCGCGCGCGCCGACACGGCGTCCGCGATGGCCGGCATCACCGCCACGTTGCCCTTGAGCACGAGCGCGAGCCCGAAAGAGCTGATCTCCTCCTCCCGACCGAGCTTCTCCACGCGCGCCTTGGCGACGAGCTCTTGCTGGGTCTCGGGTGGTAGGTCCTCGAGCCCGCGCACCTCCGCGAGCACGATGCCCCCGATGGACGGCTCGCCGATTTCCGGTTCCGGCGCTGGCGGAGCGGGCGTCTCTTGTGCGGCGACAGGCGCCTCCACTCGCGCGGGCTCGGGCGCCGGAGGCGGCGGTTCCGGCTCGGAATCGGGGATGTAGAGCTCGTCGTCGACGAGGCTCGGTTCACGCTCACGCTCCGCGACCAGCGGGGACGGGAAAGAAGGCGCAGCTTCCGCGATCGTGACTTCGTCCGCCGTGCCACCCAGCGGCTCGTCTTCGGGGGCCGCTGCGAGCCCGAGCCCGAGCGCGGCGAGCGACGCCGGCGAGAGCTCCCTCACGCCGGTCGGCACCTCGTCTTCCTCGAAGTACGGCTTGCTCGCGACGGGGCTCGACGGCAGCGGCGCTTCGAGCGAGGTCTCGCTCGGAGCCGAGGTCTCCACCTCGAACGGCGAAGACCTGCGCTGCGTCGTTTCGTCGATGCGCTCCGAGCTCTCCGAGCTCTCGCGGTAAGCTCGCGCCGCGGGTTCGCTCGGGGGCGAAGCGACGGGCGAGCTCGGCAGCGAGGGCGCGGGCTCACTCGGGGGGAACACCTCCTCTTCTTTCACCGCGACGCGCGGTGGAGGTGGAGGTACGCGCGGAGGAGGCAACGGACTGCGCGGTGGAGGGAGAGGGCTCCGCGGAGGCGGCAGCTTGCGTCGAGCTTCGGTGAGCGCGAGCGCCGGAGCAGCTTCGGGCTCCGATTCCTCCTCCTCCTCGATGGCTTCGATCTCGTCCTCATCGAGCAGCTCGACGTCGTCGAGCTCCTCGATCTCTTCGGCGTCGTCCTCGTCCGCCGGCTCGATCTCGACCTCGCCCACGATGTCCGGGTCGGATTGGATGGCATCGACGGAGATCGCTTCGTCACGCCCTTCGAGCTCGACCGCGTCCACCAGGCTCTGCGTCGCAAGCTCGTACGAACCGAGCTCCACGCTCGGGAGCGACGAACGTCCCTCGAGCAAGGCATCCACGTCGCTGCTCGAAGAGGGGGCCGCGCCCACCGGACCGAGCTCCCCGCCCGCCTGGACGAACGAGTCGAGCGCCTCGGTCATGCGGTTCAGCTCTTGAGCCCGGTCGTGGAGCCCGAGGTCCACCGCCGTATCCACGGCGCGCCGGAGCCAGACGATCGCGTCGGCGCGGCCACCGCGATTCCACTGCACGGCCGCCGTTTGCAGCGCCCAGGCTACGTCGTCGTTGTCGTCGTGGCGCGCCTCGGGGAAGCGAGGAGCCTCAGCAAGGGCGGTCATACCCGAGTGTTTCCTACCATGAAGGGTTCACAGTAGGTAGAGGGCCTTCGGCCGGCGTTCACGGCGGGATCAGAACCTCACGCTCCCTGGCCCCGTTCGGCGGCCCCACCATCCCCCGCTTTTCCATCATCTCCACGATTTTCGCCGCCCGGTTGTAGCCGATCGTCATCTTGCGCTGGAGCCACGACGTCGAGCAACGTTGTGTATCGCGCACGATGAGGACTGCCTCTTCGAACCGCGCGTCTGCGGGCTCGTCCTCGTTCGGGCCAGCGTCCTCGTCCTCGCCCGCGCGCAAGATCGCGTCGTGATACTCCGGCGACCCCTGGGTCCGGAGGTAGTCCGTCAGTCGACTCACCTCCTCCTCGCTCACGAACGGGCACTGAACGCGGCGCGTGTCGTTCGCGCCGTTCAGCTTGACCAGCATGTCGCCGCGGCCGAGCAAGATCTCCGCCCCCTGCTCGTCGAGGATGGTCCGGCTGTCGACCTTCTGGGCGACGCGGAACCCGATGCGGGTGGGAAAATTCGCCTTGATCATGCCCGTGATGACGTCGACGCTCGGGCGCTGCGTCGCGAGCACGACGTGCATGCCGGCGGCGCGAGCCTTCTGCGCCAGGCGCGCCACGGAGGCCTCGACCTCCTTGCCCTGCTGCATCATGAGGTCCGCAAACTCGTCCACGACGACGACGATGTAGGGCAGCTTACCCGGCAAGGCGACGCCGTCTCCGCCCTGCTTCGCGGCCGGGATGGTGACGAGCGCGCCGTCGGCCGAGAGCGCCTCGACCTCTTCGGGCTTGGGAGCCGGCGCCTCACCGTCGTGCACGCGCTTGACCCAGGCGTTGTAGGTCGTGATGTTCTTGGTGCCCGCGTTGGCGAACAGCTGGTACCGGCGCTCCATCTCGTCGACCGCCCAGCGCAGCGCGGTCGCCGCCTGCTTCATGTCGGTGACGACGGGCAACAGCATGTGGGGGATGCCGTCGAAAGGCGCGAGCTCGACCACCTTCGGGTCGATCATCAACATCCTGAGCTCTTCGGGCGTGCGCTTGAAGAGCAAGCTCGAGAGCATCACGTTGAGGCCGACGCTCTTGCCGGCGCCCGTCGCGCCCGCCACGATCACGTGCGGCATCGACGCGAGGTCGGCGTAGAACGGAGCGCCCACGATGTCGCGTCCGAGCACGACCGGCAGCGGCGCGCGCTCGCCGAGCTTGTCGAAGCGCTGATCCTCGATCAGCTCTCGCAGGTTCACCGGTACGCGCTCGTCGTTCGGCAGCTCGAACCCGATGCGGCTCTTGCCCGGGATGGGCGCGATGATGCGCACCTTGCGCGAGAGCCCGAGCGCGAGATCGTCGGCGAGGCTCGCGACCTTGCTGACCTTGGTGCCGGCCTCGCACGAGACCTCGTACGTGGTGACGGTGGGGCCGGGGTGGATCTCTTCGACCTTACCGATCACGCCGTAGTCGAGCAGCGTCTTCTCGAGGCGATTCGCGTGCTCGAGGATCTTGTCGCGATCGATCTCGACCGTGACCTCCGGCGCTGCGTCCAGGAGCCCTGATTCCGGGAGCTGGAAGCTGCCGCGCTTGGTAGGCGCGGTGACCGCTGCCGGCCGCTCGACGGCACGTTGAGGCTGCGTATCGACGATGCGCGGCTCGCCGTCTTCGACCTTCGCGGGAGCCTTCGGTCGAGCGGGAGCGGGCGCGGGCGCGCTCTCTTCCTCGTCCTCGGCTTCGAGTTCGGACTCGTCCTCGGCCTCGTCGGACTCTTCGACCTCTTCCTCCGATTCCTCGAGCTCTTCCTCCGATTCCTCGAGCTCTTCTTCGATCTCTTCGACCGGCTTGCGTCGAGCCTTCTTCTTCTCGGGCTTGGCGGGCGTCTCCACCTTGTCGGCCTTTTCGGGCTTCTCGCCCTTGCCGGCCTTCTCGCTCTTGTCGGACTTGTCCGCCTTCTCGGCCCTGGCGGGCTTGCTCGCCCTGTCGGTCTTCTCGATTTTGCTCGCGGCCTTCGGCGCCTTGTCGAGCTTCGCGGCGGCGGGCGGCGGCGTCACGGTGACGGCCGGCGGGGACCCGGTCTCGGCGGGTTCCGGATCGAGCAACAAGGAGAAGCTCGCCGGGCGCGCGTTCTTGAGCGACTGCGAGAGCGCGAGCGGCGGCGCGCCCGTCTGCTCCATCGGGATCCAGTCGCTGTCGTCATCCTCGAGGTGGAGCAAGATCGCAGCGTCGGCTTGATGCGTGTCGATGATCGGCTGGCGATCGACCTTCGCTCGCTCGAGCTCGTCTTTGCGGAGACGCCGCGCCTCGACCCACGCGGACAGGAACTTCTGGACGACGCCGACGATGCGCGCGTACACGCGCTGCAAGAGATCGAACGTTCGCTGACACAGCGCGATGAACGAGAACGAGCTCCGTCCGATCAGGATGAGCCCCACCACCGTCGGGCCGATCAAGAAGGAGCCGGCGGTGGAGAAGAACTCGCGCATCAGCTCCCCGAAGAGGAGCCCCACGTTGCCGCCGGCGCGGGCGTGGCCGAAGACCTCGGCGGTCGGCGCGGCCACCTGGAGGAGCGCGGCGAGCACCACCGCGACGACGAGATCCCCGGCTACCCTGAGCCCGAGGTTCGCGGGGGTCCGCCCCCGAAACAGGGGCGCCCCGATCAGTGCCAATTCGAACGGGGCAAGCCACGAGACCAGCCCGAAGCCCTGTGCCAGGAACGTGGCGACCGCCGCACCGGCCGGCCCGACCCAGTTTCGCTCACCGAGCGTGGGGTCGAACGGATCCACCTCGGCGCTCATGAGCGCGAGCAGCATGAAAGCCGCGCTCGTAAACAGGAGGAGGGCCGCGGCCTCGCGGTAACGGCCCATCGGCCGCCCGAGAGCAGGCAGTGACCGGCCGCCGAGCGATTCAGAGGATGCCGAGCTGGGCTCGGGTCCGACTGCGCGCGGCGCAAATAGCTTTACGCCCATTTGTCTACCTATGCCTACACCCACATACCTCCCCGACGCAAGTTCCCTCCCGACTTGAGTCGCCGTGCAGGGGGCCTGTACTATGTCCCGTCGCCCCTTCTGGGCGAACAATCCGCCAGCCGAGGGCGAAGTAAGCGACATGACGGGGCAAAACACCAAGCTCTGGAGCCGGCAGCGGCCACATTCGAGGTTACTAGGGGCGCTCGTCGTCGCGCTGGGCGTAGGCCTTGCGGGCTGCCGTACCGGCAGTGACGACATCGAGCGTTGGGCGAACACGGCGCAAGGCCCGCGAAAGCTGGTCGCCGTGCTGACGCACGACAAGTACCCGATGGAGCTCCGCCTCGAAGCGGCGATGACGCTGATCCGCATGAAGCCGCGCGGCGGTCGCCGCATCGGGATTCAGGGCACCGACGATCAACCCGGTTTGATCGGGGCGCTGCAGCGCATGGACCCGGCGAGCCGCAGCGCGATCGTCTCGCAGCTCGTCCCGGCGCTCACCGCCGAAATCGTGAAGGCTCCGCCTCCTGCGCAGGCGGGGCAACCACCACCGGCTGATCTCAGCACGCCCTATAAGGATGCCGCGTTCGCCCTGCTCGTGACCGATGGGGGATCGCTGGTTTCCGACGTGAAGTTGCAGCAGGAGCTCCGCACGGCGCTCGCTACCTGGGGCTCGACCAACTTCGCCCAGCGGATGGACGATTCCTCACAGCTCTTCGGGATGGAGCAGGTCCTCCGCGAGCTCAAGGCGGACGGCGTCCGAAAGCTGCCGGACCTGATGGTCCCCGGAGCGGCGAAGGTCGATCGCATGGCCGATCTGGTCGCCGATTTTGGAGACCCGGCCACCAAGCTTCGCGCAAGCCAGAAGCTCGTTGTCATCGCCCAGCAAACGGCGTCCGAGGAGTGGATCAAGCAGAAGGCACCGGCGGTCGAGGCGGCCAACAAGGCCTCCAAGCTCAGCCCGAAGCCGGAACAGTTCCGAGCTCAGCTCGAGCAGTACCAAGAAGAAGAGCTCCTCCGCGTCTTCGCCTCGATGAAGCGCGTCGGGGGGCAGCCTGCGGTCGACTACCTGCTCGGCTTCGCGGAGAACAAGGCCAACTCCGACAAGAAGCGAGCGAACGCCCTCGCCGCGCTCCAGGGCAACCTGGATCGCAACAACCCCGCACACGCGAACGCCGTCCTCGCCATCGCGAGCGCCGCCGACACGCCCGATCAGGTTCGGGACGTGGCCCTGCAGCGCGTCGGTGAGTTCCCGCGAGCAACCGTGGTCGAGCGGCTGTACGGTCTCTTCGACAACGAGAACTGGAAGGTGCGCTGGGTCGCCGCGGAGCTCATCCTGCGCATGAGCGACACCGGACAGCTGCCGGAGTTTTTCGACAAGATCGGAAAGGCGCCGGGCATGGCCATCACGGAGCCGCTTCGTTATGGCGCCCTGATCGCGGACATGAAGGGGCCGAAGACTCCCAAGGACGCGGTCCAGCCGTACCTCGCGTCGGCTCGTCCGGTCGAAGCTCGCCTGACGGCCCTTGGATACTATTATGCTGCCGGCACGCCGGACGACCTGGGCCAGCTCAGCTCGTTCGCCGGCGACAAGACGCGCACTCCCGAGTGTAAGAAGGACGTCAAGGAGTGCGAGTGGAAATGCGAAGTGACCTCGGGTGACAAGCAGGAAACCAAGGACATCACCACGTTGGGTGAGTTCTTCGAGTTCTGCGTGAAGCCGGCGGTCAGCAAGCGCCAAGCAGGGAAGAAAGCTCCCTAACGATCGACGCTGCAGTCGGTGCAGCGACGCGCGGTTCGAGAAGTCGGAACCATTGATATGACGGATGCGAACAAGAAAGTCCCGCACACGTTCCAGTGCCGGGAAGCCCTCTGGCAGAAATTCGAACAGATGGCGCGCGAGCTCGAGTGCTCGGTCGACTATCTGATCAACGACGCGATGAAGCAGTACGCGCGACAGCGCGGCTACGCCACGGCCACGGCCTCGGCGGCCGCGAGTCCGTCCATCGTGCCTCCTCCGCCTCCTCCGCTCGCCGGAGCGGTACCACCGCCGCCGCCGCCGCCCGCCGCCGAGAAAGCCGCCGTGGCTCCTCCTCCGGCGCCGCCTCCACTACCTTCGGCGGAGCGCGCGCCTCCTCCGGCACCGCCCCCCGCGCGTTCCCTCGCCGCGGCGCCTCCGCTCCCTGCACCGACGGGCAGCTCCGCGCCCGCGAAGCGCCCGGGACCGCCGCCTCCTCCAC